>CBRGMI010000186.1:0-4204 GCA_967797495.1 uncultured bacterium | reverse complement strand
CACGTGGGCGACAACGACTCAGGCAGCCAAGCTCCGGTCCACGGACCGCCACGAGGGCCGGAGGCACCAAGGCCCGGCCCAGATCCCGAGCTGCTCTCAGGGGGCACCGCCGGTGCAGGCCGGCCTGGCGACACCGTGTGGATGCCACCCCCACCGCCGAACGTTGGCACCCCGCCTCTCCCTCCGACGATGTGGGAGAGGGGGCGGCCAATGGCTCTTCGCCCGATGCGGGTTGGCGAGACGTTGGATGCCGCGATCAACCTCTATCGAATGCACTGGAAGACGTTCATGGCCATCGTGGCGATCGTGAGCGTTCCGTTCGTCTTCCTTCAGCACCTGTCCTACACCCTGGTCGGCGGTAGCACCGGGCTCACCGAGGCACCAGCGCGGGACGCCGGCGCAGGCATCGTGGGCGTGATGGTCGTCTTCTTCTTGCTCGACCTCCTGCTGATACGGCCGTTCCTGACGGCGGGGATCGTGCGGGCGGTCGCTGCCGCCTATCTTGGGGAGACTCCGGCGGTGGCTCCCGTGTATGCGTTCGCGCTGCACCACGTCGCGTCGATCCTGTGGGTGCTGCTCCTTGGTCTCCTCGCGATCGCGGCCATCATGCTGGCGGCGTTCGGCTTCTCCGCGGCGTTCGTCACGGTAGGGGCTGGCCCTCTCATCGTGGTGGTGATGCTGTCCGCGAGCGGGTTCGCGGTCGTTCTCTACGTCCGGTGGCTCTTCGGCCCGTCCGTCCTCGTCGTGGAGGGCCTACGGGGCGGCGCTGCCCTTTCACGCTCTTGGCGGCTCTCGTCGAAGGCGTTCTGGAAGATCGCGGGAACGATGGTCCTTGGGAGCATCCTCACCTCGGTGGTCGGCGGCATCTTCGCGATCGTTCCGTCCCTCCTGTCGACCTGGCTGGGTTCGGCAGGCTGGCTCCTGCGTGCCGCCGGGTCGTCCCTCGCGGCGGTGGTCACCACACCCTTCGCGATCATGGTCACGGTCTTGCTCTATTTTGACCAGCGAATCCGGAAAGAGGGCATGGATCTCGCCATCATGTCCAAGGAGTTGGACACCACCGCGCAGTTGTGAGGTCACACGCACCAGTCGGCCGGATCGCGGCAGTCGTCGCGTCGGCGCTCCTCGTACCCGTGCTTCTCGTGCTGCCGTCGCGGGCCGCAGGGACGGTCACCGCTGCCGAATTCCTCGGCCGTATCGATAGAGCCCGGGCACTTGCCGAGACGGGAGAGCGGGACCCGCGGCCGGCGATCATGGACGCGGTGCGGGATGCCCTGGGGCTTCCGACCACACTCGTGTTGAGCGGCGGCACGCTCGACCTCGGTACGGACACGTTCCTCGACTCGCTCCGAGGCTACGACGCCGTCGACTTCCGCCTCGCGATCCGGCACCTCGACGTGATGCCCGGCGAGATCGTCGCGGCGGAACGCATGCCGGCGCTCGATCCGAGCCAACTCGACCGGGCCCTCGACCAAGCGTACTCGGGGCTCGCCGGACAGAGCCTGCTCCAGCGATTCGGCGATTGGGTCAGGGCACGGCTGTTGCAGATCCTCGACATGGTCCTGGATCCGCTCCGCGACTTCAACGGGGTGGGCAGCGTCGTCGCATGGGTCGTCCTGGGAGGTGTCGCCGCACTCGTCGTGCTCGTCCTTCGACGGCTCGGAGTGGGACTCGTGCCTGAGCGAGCGGCGAGCGCCGGAGCCTCGAGGGTCGCGGGACCCGACTGGGAGCTGATCGCGGACGACGCGATTCGTCGAAACGACCTCCGGGAAGCCACGCGGGCCATGTACCACGTTCTGGTCGGAACGCTGGCTCACCGACGCGTCCTGACCGGTGAGCTAAGCACCACCGCAGGTGAGTGCCGAGCCGCCGTTGCGCGGTCCGTACCCGGCATCTACCCGTCGGTGTCCAGGGCTACCGACGCCTTCGAACGCGTGGCCTACGGGGGAGCGGACCCGGATCTCTCGGACGTGGAGGCGATCCGAACCGCAAACCGGGAAGCGGCGAGATGACGGTCAAAAGGCGCACGGTCGCACTCGTCACGATCCTCACGGCCCTCTTCATCGCCGGGATATGGCTCACCGGACAGCCGGTTAGCGACGATACGCTGGCGTTGCGGCGGTTCCTCTCCGAGAATGGATCGGATGTCCGCGCATCGGACGTTCCGCCATCGGGATCGGGATCGTTCGTGTTGATGAGCGACGTTCGGACGCCGCTTCAGTTCGCTTCGATCCTTCGATGGGTGGAGAACGGTGGCCGGCTCATCATCACCGACCCCGACTCCCCTTCCCTTGCGTCTTTGGGCGTGGGCCAAGGAGACTCGCTCGGCGGGATCGGGACGGTCCCTCTCGAACCCGGGTGCCCGATGCCGGAGGCCGTCGGTGTCGACGAGATCGAAGCCGATGCCCGAGACCTGACGTTGCATTCCAATGGCCCAGACGCCGTCGCGTGCTTCGCTCGACCGGGCGGCGCGTACGCCGTCTTCATCAACAGGGGCAGGGGGCGAGTCGCGATCTTCGGGGGCAACTCCTTCATCACCAACGAGCTTCTGGATCACGCCGACAATGCGACCCTCGCGCGTCGAGTCTTCGGGGACGGGGCCGTCGTCTTCGGATCCCCGGCGCCTTCGGGTGGGGAGTCGCCCGGCCTCTGGCCCCTTCTGCCGGACCCGGCTCGACTCGTTCTGATCGAGGTCGGGATCGGCATGGTGCTGTTCGCCGTATCCAGGGCTCGACGTCTGGGCAAACCGGTCATCGAGGAGCCGATCGCTCCGATCCAGGCCGGTGAGCTCGTCCGGGCGACGGCAGGGCTCTATCGAAGGGCCCGGGCGACCGCCTTCTGTGGGTCCCTCTTGCGGCGCTCCGCGAGAGAGCGCCTTTCGCCGAGGATCGGCGCCTCGCCGGAAGCATCGAGCGAGGTGATGGCCCAACTCGTCTCCGGGTCGACGAGGCTGCCGCTCGATCGGATCGAGCATTCCATCGGGGGGCCCGAGCCGACGAGCGACGAAGAGCTCCTCGCCTTGGCTGCCGATCTATCGGTGCTTACCCGGGACGTCGAGGGGGCCACCCCTTGAGTCGGGATCCGGACGCCTTCGCGGCGGTTCGCGACGAGGTGAGCAAGGCCGTGTTCGGCCAGGAACCGATCCTGTGGGGTCTCACCGCCGCGCTGTTGCTCCGCGGGCACGTGATCCTGGAGGGGGTCCCGGGAGTCGCGAAGACGCTCATGGTGAAGGCGTTGGCGCGCTCGTTGGACCTCGGGTTCCGCCGGATCCAGTTCACGCCGGACCTGATGCCCTCCGACGTGACGGGGAACGTCATCTACGAAGGACGAACCGGCGAGTTCAGGTTCCGGCCCGGTCCCGTCTTCACCAACATCCTCTTGGCGGACGAGCTGAATCGGACCCCGCCGAAGACCCAGGCCGCGCTCCTGGAAGCGATGGAGGAACATCAAGTGTCGATCGAAGGCGAGACCCATCAGCTGCCGAAGCCCTTCCTGGTCGTGGCCACCCAGAACCCGATCGAGTACGAGGGAACCTACCCACTCCCGGAGGCCCAACTCGACCGGTTCCTCTTCAAGCTGCGCGTCGATTACCCGCCTCGCGAAGACGAGCGTGCGGTGCTGCAGATGCACGATGAGGGGAAGGACCCGCATGACCTCGACGCGCTCGGCATCTCACGTGTCGCGGGACCGGACGACCTCGCCGCCGGCGCGGTTGGGGTGGCAGCGGTGCGCGTCGGTCCGGAGCTGATGTCGTACCTGATCGACCTCGTCACCGCAACACGGCGCAGCCCCTCCCTCGCACTCGGCGTCAGCCCGCGGGGTGTTGCGATGCTCCAGTCGGCCTCGAAGGCCTGGGCCTATCTCTCCGGGCGTGACTTCGTGACCCCCGACGACGTGAAGACCCTGGTCAACGCCACGTGGCGCCATCGGGTCCTCGTCCGGCCAGAGGTGGAGTTGGAAGGCGCAACCCCCGACGCGATCCTCGACGGGATCGTCTCTCAGGTGCCGGTCCCCGACTGACGTGTACATCTACCCCCGGCTGGCGATCGTCGCGATCGCCGCCGCATCCATCACAGCGCTCGCGCCCGTCACACCTGTCGTCGGTCTCGTCGTCGCAAACGTCCTGCTGTTCGGGGTGCTGGCGTTCGACATCTGGCAGGCACCGCACCCGAGCGCGCTCGGCATCGAACGCAGCTCGCCATCC
>CBRGMI010000185.1:0-4219 GCA_967797495.1 uncultured bacterium | reverse complement strand
GGTGATGGAGAGCGAGGACTGGGAGCACACGGCGCTGTTCCTGACGTGGGACGAGTGGGGAGGGTTCTACGACCACGTGCCGCCGCCCGAGGTCGACGACCTCGGGTTCGGGTTCCGCGTCCCGATGCTCGTGCTCAGCCCGTACGCGAAGAAGGGCTACGTCGACGATGCCGAGGGCGAGTTCTCGAGCCCGCTCCGGTTCGTCGCGGACAACTGGGGGCTCCCGTACCTGACCGAACGGATCGAACGCACCCACAACTTCGAGCACGCCTTCGCGTTCGGGAGGAACCCGCGGACCGACGCACAGCCATTACGGCCGATCGAGCGGTGCTACGGCAAGCCGTCCGAGTACCCCGGCGACGACTACCCCGGGTGGCCCGAGGGAACGCAGCCGGACCCGAGCCACTTCGTCTGATCGTCGACAGACCCGGGCTCGCATCCGGTCCATCGCCGGGGATGAGCGTAAGTCGCGTTTTCAGACGCCAAGAGGAACGACGACGCCGGTGAGGATCTCGAACGCGGCCGCGAGCCGCGCAGGATCGTTATCCGGGACCTGCGCCGTCAGGATCCTGTCCCCGAGAGCCCACGCCATGATCTCGGCTCCCTGCTCGTAGCCACGGTCGTCCCAATCAGCCGTCGACGCGTTCCACGTCCGCAGGCGACGGAACTCGAGGAAACGATCGCGGTCCGCACGCGACACGTTCTGGTCGATCCAGATGTGCCCCATCTCGTGCAGGAGGTTCCTGCGAGCCATCTCATTCACGAGCACCGTGCAGACGTCGACATGACCATCCTTCGCGTACCCGAGGTGGCCTCCGCACCCGGAGGCGTCCGCATGGAAGGCGATCTCGACCGTCGGGGGGTCTAACCCCGCGCGCTCGAACCGCGCCACCGCCCACTCGGCGAGCTGCTGCTGGGCTGGGCCCTCCGAGAAGACCGTGACCCCTGGCTGGAGCTCCACCCCAGATGCCTGCCGCGCCGCGAGGGACCATCCTCCGGCAAGTGCCGCCAGAGCGAGGATCGAACCCCCGAGCCGACCGATCGTGCGCATGGGCGCACGCTCGAACCGGCCGCATGAGCGCCCGGTGCGGAAGGCGTGTCACCCGCTGACCCGAACCTTTCAGCGAGCTTTCAGCGACCTCGCAGACGCTGCAGCGGTGAACGCTCGCCCGTCGGCGGAACCCGGCATTCCCATCTCGACGACCAGGGGCTACCGTCGCCCGATGGAGTTCCGGATCCTGGGGTCGATCGAGGTCGTCGAGAACGGTGGCGGCCCGATCGCTCTCGGGGGACCCAAACAGCGGGCGGTCCTTGCCCACCTGCTCCTACGCGCCAACCACCTGGTACCGACCGACGTGCTGATCGACGAGGTGTGGGGTGAGGAGCCGCCCGAGACGGTTCGGAACGCCCTGCAGAGCTACGCCTCGCACCTGCGCAAGGCGCTGGGCGCCGAGCGGCTCGAGGGGAGCAGGGCTGGCTACGTGCTCAGGGCCGAACCATCGGAGCTCGATGCATTGCGCTTCCGGTCGCTCCTTCGCGACGCGCGGCGGATCCTGCCCATCGACGCGAAGGCGGCCGTCGACGCCTTCGACCACGCGCTGGATCTGTGGCGCGGCCCCGCCTTCGGGGATCTCGCGACCGACCCGTCGCTCCGATCCGAAGCAGCGCAGCTCGACGACCTGCGGCTCGCAGCCATCGAGGAGCGGACCGAGGCGCAGCTCGAGCTCGGGGAGCTCGGTGAGGTCATCGGTGAGCTCGAGGGTCTCACGGCACGCCACCCGCTCCGCGAGCGCTTCTGGGAGCAGCTGATGCTCGCTCTCTACCGTGCGGGCCGACAGGGGGAAGCGCTTGCGGCGTACGACCGGGCTCGCGAGAACCTCGCCGACGAGCTCGGGATCGATCCGTCACACGACCTGCGCGCGTTGCAGGCCCGGGTCCTCGCTCAAAACCCCGACCTGGATCCCGGCGGAGAACCGCTCCGGGGTTATCGGTTACTCGAACGCGTCGGAGAGGACCCGTTCGGCGTCGTCTACCGAGCGACGCAGCCGAACGTCGGCAGGGAAGTCGCGGTCCGGGTGGTGCACGAGCATCGTGCCAACGACCCGGCGTTCGTTCGCCGCTTCGAACCCGAGGCGCAGGCCGTCGCGGCGCTCGAGCATCCCCATGTAGCGCCCGTCTACGACTACTGGCGCGAGCCGGGCCGGGCGTACGTCGTGACCAGGTTCCTCCGAGGTGGAAGCTTGGGCGAGCTGGTTGATCGCTCAAGCGCGCTCCCGTACGAACGGGCGACTCGGATCCTCGAGCAGGTCGCCTCCGCCCTCACGATGGCCCACCGACGAGGGGTTATGCACGGCGATCTCCGCCCGTCGAATGTGCTCTTCGACGAGGAAGGCAACGCCTATCTCACGGACTTCTCCATTGGGAGCGCCTCGGCGGGAGTCCGGGACGACCTCCAGGCGTTCGCCGCCCTGGCGCGTGAGACGCTCGGGGAGCGCCTCCCCATGGAGGTCAGTGAGGCGCTACGTCGCGCGGAGACCGCGCAGGGATCCGAGGACGACTCGGGGATCCTAGCCGAGCTCGCTTCGGTCCTGGACACGAGGACCGAAGGCCGCCCGCCGGTCGTCGCCGAGACCCGGAACCCCTACAAAGGTCTGCGGCCGTTCTTCGAGGCCGACGCCCTCGACTTCTTCGGCAGGGAGGCGTTCGTCCAGCGGCTGCTCGAGCGCCTGTCGAGCAGCGGTCCGTCGTCGAGATTCGTCGCCGTAGTCGGTCCGAGCGGGAGCGGGAAGTCCTCCGTGGTCAGGGCGGGCCTGACGGCGGCGATCCGCCGCGGCGCGATCCCGGGTTCCGAGCGCTGGTTCGTGACGGAGATGCACCCCGGCCACCATCCTCTCGAGGAGCTCGATGCTGCCATCATGAAGGTCGCCGTCCACCCGCCCGCCGGCCTGCTCAGCCGCCTCGAGTCGGGGCCCCGCGGCCTCCTGGAAGCCTCGGAGGCCATAGTTCCCGAGGGCTCGGAGCTCCTCCTCGTGGTCGACCAGTTCGAGGAGACCTTCACGCTCACCGAGAACGAGGACGAACGAGCCCTGCTGCTCGAGAGCCTCCGTGTCGCGGCGACCGATGCTGGGAGCCGCGTACGCGTCGTCGCCACGTTGCGGGCGGACTTCTACGATCGTCCGCTCCGGTATCCGCGGATAGGCCCCCTGCTCGGGTCGACGACCGAGGTGCTGAGCCCCCTGACGCCCGAGGAGCTCGAGCGGGCGATCGTCCGCCCGGCGGAGCGCTCGGGGCTCAGGCTCGACAGCGCGCTCGTTCCCCAGGTGGCGGCCGACGTCGCCGAACAACCGGGCGCCCTTCCGCTCGTCCAGTACGCGCTCACCGAGCTCTACGACCGGCGCGAGGACGGGCGCCTCACCCTCGAGGCGTATCGCGAGATCGGCGGGGTCGGCGGGGCCCTCGCCGCCAGCGCCGAGCACCTATACGCGACACGCCAGCCCGCCGGCCGGGAGGCCGTCCGCCAGCTCTTCCTCCGGCTGGTGTCGCTGGGCGAGGGTTCGGCGGACACGCGCCGTCGGGTTCCGCTCTTCGAACTGTCGGCGATCGAGGTTGACGCGAGCGCGATGGAGTCGGCCGTCGACTCCTACGGTCGTCACCGGCTGCTTACCTTCGATCGCGACCCCTCGACCCGAGAGCCGACCGTCGAGGTCGCGCATGAAGCGCTCCTCAGCGCGTGGGGACGTCTCCGCGGGTGGATTAATGAGGGTCGGGAAGACCTGCGGATGCATCGGCGTTTGTCCGACGCGGCGAACGAGTGGGAGCGGAGCGGAGCCGAGCCGAGCTTCCTGTTGACCGGATCACGCCTTGACCAGTTCGATTCCTGGGCATCGACGACGAGACTGGCGTTCGGGCCGAGCGAGCGTGGCTACCTCGTGGCGAGCGTCACTCGTCGAGAGACGGAACAATCCGCCGAGGCGACGCGCGGCGAGCGCGAGCGGGCGCTCGAGCGCCGCTCGGTCAAGCGCCTCCGCGCACTGGTCGCGCTGTTCGCTGCGGCCGTCGTGCTCGCCGGAACGCTGACGGCGATTGTGGTCAACCGCAACTCGGAAGCCCAGCGTGCATCGCGTTTGGCGACCGTACGCGAGCTGACTTCCGCGGCGACAGCGAATCTCGAAAGAGATCATCAGCTAGCCGTCCTGCTCGCCCTCGAGGCCGCCGGAAC
>CBRGMI010000184.1:0-4238 GCA_967797495.1 uncultured bacterium | reverse complement strand
CCCGACACGTGGTACGACGCCAAGGGCAAGACCTTCCAGCCGCAGGTCCACTACTTCGTGGGCGGGGCCACCAAGCTCTACGGCGCGGCGCTCTATCGCTTGCGGGAGAAGGACTTCGAAGAGCTCAAGTATCCAGACGGAGTCTCCCCCGCGTGGCCGATCGGCTACGGCGACATGGAGCCGTACTACACGAAGGCCGAGGAGCTCTATCGGGTCCGCGGCGCCCGGGGCGAGGACCCGACCGAGCCGCCCTCGAGCGCCCCTTACCCCTTCCCGGCGCTCCCGCACGAGCCCAGGATCCAGCAACTGTCCGACGATCTCGCCGCCGCCGGCCTCCACCCGTTCCACGCGCCGTGCGGTGTGCTCCGGGACAACGACACCCCGCAGACGAGCGTCTGCGTCCGCTGCGGGTTCTGCGACGGCTTCCCGTGCCCGCTGCACGCGAAGGCCGACGCCGAGGTGATGGGCGTGCGCCCGGCGCTCGAATCGCCGAACGTCACGCTGCTCACCGACACGCTCGCGATCCGGCTGAACACCGACCCCGGCGGCAGGTCGGTGACCGAGGTCGTTATCGAGCGAGACGGCACGACCGAGACCGTGACCGGCGATGTGGTCGTCGTCTCGTGCGGCGCGGCCAACTCGGCCAAGCTGCTGCTGGCGTCGGCGAACGACAAGCATCCGAACGGCCTGGCCAATACCTCGGATCAGGTCGGGCGCAACTACATGTTCCACTACAGCCAGGCGGTGCTGGCCCTGTCGAAGGAGCCGAACCCCACGGTGTTTCAGAAGACCCTCGGCGTGAACGACTTCTACTTCGGGGACGACGAGTACGACTATCCGATGGGGAACATCCAGATGGTCGGCAAGTCCCAGGCCGAGATGTACAAGGGCGAGAAGCCGATCGAGACCAAGCTCGCGCCTACGTTCGCGCTCAAGGACATCGCCACACACGCGGTGGACTTCTGGCTCTCGACCGAGGACCTGCCGCTCCAAGAGAACCGCGTGACGCTCGAGAAGGACGGCAACGTCAAGCTCGCGTACGAACCCAGCAACGAGGAGTCCGGCAAGCGCCTGTACCACAAGCTCAAGTCCATGCTCGGTCACCTGGGGATGAACGAGGAACACCTGATCCCGCGCCACGCCTACCTGAAGACGACGATCCCGGTCGCGGGCGTCGCGCATCAGGCGGGCACCTGCCGGATGGGCAACGACCCAGCTACGTCGGTGGTCGACCCGAACTGCAAGACGCACGAGCTCGACAACCTGTACGTCGTCGACACGAGCGTCTTCCCGAGCATCGGCGCGGTGAACCCCGCCCTGACCGCCATGGCGAACGCGCTCCGGGTCGGCGACCACCTGCTCGAGCGGCTCTAGTCGGTTCTACCCCTGCCGGAGCGCGATCCCCCACGCCGCCTCCCACCAAGCGCCCGGCTCGAGCCGGATCACGTCGGCGCCGGACGCGAACGCGTTGGGCGGGCACGTCATCGGTTCGATCGCGACGGCCTGGCGCCGCCGGGAGGCCGGCTCGAGCGTGTCCCCCGTGTAGACCTGGAGGTAGCCGAACGCCTCTTCCGCCCAGACCTCGACGCCGTGTCCGCCGCCGGTCGACTCGAGCCGTGCACGCGACCGGCCGTCCGACCCCCGAGCGAGACCCGTAAAGCAGGTGTCGAGCCGCGTGGCCCCGACCGGACGACCGACTGTGAAGTCGAACTCGGTGCCGGCGACGTCCTCCTCGCCGACCGGAAGAGCCCTGTCGTCCGTAGTCAGCCGGCGCGAGGCCGGGATCGTGAGCCGCACATCGTCGACCGGGATCCCCACCGTCAGGTAGGGGTGGAACCCGATCCCGAACGGCGCCGCCTCGGCGGAGGCGTTCATCGCCCACGCCACGACCTCGAGCCCGTCCCTCACGAGCCAATACTCGAGGCCCAGCTCGAGCCGCCAGGGATACGCAGGCTGGGGGTGGAGGACGCATCGCAGCGCGACATAGTCGTCGTTCTTGGAAGCGAGCAGCCATGGGAGCCAACGCACGAGGCCGTGGATCGCGTTCCCGAACGCCGGCTCGTCGATCGCGGCCACCCCCGGGCGTCCGTCGAACTCATAGCGCCCGTCGTCGAGACGGTTCGGCCACGGTGCCAACACCTGCCCCCGACCGGCCGACGAGGGCTCGTCGACGGAGAAGCCGTCCAGGACATCGAGCCCGCCCACCGAGTACGCCCGGAGCGTCGCGCCGACCTCGGTGACGACCGCGACCTGATCGGCGTGGCGGATCTCGTGCTGTATGCCCGAAGGCGGGTGAGGCTGCACGTCCTTCCCGCTCTCGCTCACCACCGTCAGTAGCTGCTGGGTGTCAGCTTGACCTTCCCGCTGAACAGGTACTGCACGCCCGCCGTGTACAGGAGCACGAACGGGATCCCGATGATCGCCACGACCAGCATCACCGTGAGCGTGTAGTGGTCGGCGGAGGCATTCGAGACCGTCATGCTGTAGGCCGGGTTCGTCGACGACTTCAGCATGTTGGGGTACAGGCCGGCCGAGATCGTCGCGAGCGAGAGGAAGAGCACCGCGGAGCTGCCGAAGAACGCGGCGAAGTCCCGGCCGCGCCGAACCATCACGATCATCAGCACGTAAGCGACGCCGGCGCCTAGCGGGAACACGATCGTCCACACGTCGTCCGTGAACGTGTCCGTCACCCCGTAGTCGCCGACCGCGATCCACACGGCCGCGACCGCCGCCGTGAGTGTGAACAGGGCGATGAACCGGGGGACCCATCGTCGCACGCGCGCCTGAAGCTCCCCATCCGTCTTCACGACCAGGTAGAGGGCGCCGTGCATGAGCAGCATCGCGACCGTCGTCACCCCCAGGAACAGGACGAACGGCTTCAGCAGGTCGAGCAGGCTGTCGATCTGGACCTCGCCGTTCTTGTCGAGCGATACCCCTGTGACCACGTTCCCGAACGCCACACCCAACAACAGCGCGAGGCCGAACGACGAGGCGGAGAAGACCGTGTCCCACAGCCCCCGCCAGCGAGAGCTCTCGCGCTTGCCGCGGAACTCGATCGCGACCGTCCGCAGGATCAGGGCGATCAGCACCAGCATCAGCGCCCAGTAGAATCCGGAGAACATCGCCGCGTAAACCACCGGGAACGCCGCGAACAGCACTCCGCCCCCGACGACGAGCCACACCTCGTTGCCGTCCCAGATCGGCCCGATGCTGTTCAGCACGATCCGCCGTTCGCGGTCCTCCCTGGCCGCGAAGGGATGGAGCATGCCGACGCCGAGGTCGAACCCGTCCAGCACGATGTAGGCGCCGATGATCGCGACGAACAGCACGAACCAGAAGTCAGCGAGCGACATGCTCTTCCTCCAGCTCCAACTCGCCCGATGCCCGACCCTGGCTCCGTGACCGGAACACCTCGCGGAAGGTGTTGGGCAGATCCGATTCGTGAGGCTCCTCGGGTGCCTCCGGGCCGTGCTTGATCTTGCGGTCGAGCAGGAACAGGAACAGCACGAGGAGCAACGCGTACAGCAGCGCGAACGTGATCAACGACAGCAGGACCTGCCCCGTGGTCAGCGTCGGCGAGACTGCCTCGTCGGTCCGTAGGACCTTCCATACCACCCAGGGCTGGCGCCCGACCTCCGCCGTCCACCAGCCGGCGATCGTCGCCACCTCCGCCAGGAACACCGTGGAGATGCAGACCCATAACAGCCAACGCGGCATGCGCTCGCGCTTGCGGCGCCACCACACGAACCACGCCGCGACCCCGATCAGCGGGAACAGGAACCCGAGGTCGATCATCAGGTGGTAGGCCTGGAAGGCGACGTTCACCGGCGCCCAGTCCTTCGTCGGGAACTTCTCCAAGCCGGGGACGGTCGCGTCGAAGCTCCCGTAGGAGAGGAGGCTGAGCAGGCACGGGACTCCGATCGCATAGGTCTTTTCGGCGCTCTCGTCGACCCAGCCGACGATGTAGAGCGGCGCGCAGCTCTCGTTCGTCCAGTTGCCCTCGATCGAAGCCAGCTTCTCCGGCTGGTTCTTCGTCACCGAAATCGCCATCTGGGCGCCGAAGACGACCACCTGCAGGATCGCGAGGACCGTGAAGACCTTGATCGCGGTAGAGAAATTCCTTTTGGCGAACTCCTGGTGACGGTTCTTCAGGAGGTACCAAGCGCTGACGGAGAGCACGAGTGCCGACCCGATGATCCAGGACGCGACCCACGTGTGGAGTAATCGCGGCAGGAACG
>CBRGMI010000183.1:0-4280 GCA_967797495.1 uncultured bacterium | reverse complement strand
GAGTTGGCTACCGCGGCCCCTGAGCCTCCGCCTCACGAGAACGCCGTAGCTGCCGCTCGGCCTCTGCCCCGTCGCCTCGGCGTTCCGAGACCTTGGCGAGCGCGCGCCAGGTCCAGCTCGCGAGCTGGCGTTCGCCGAGCTCCTCGGAGATGCGGATCGCCCTGCGGAGATCCTCCTCGGCCTCGTCCAGGCGGCCGAGCTCGCGTTTGGCGATGCCGCGTTCGGCGGTCGCGTCGCCGAGCTCCCACCGCGCGCCGAGGTCCTCGAACACGCCGATCGCGCGGTCGAAGCACGGGAGCGATTCCTCGAACTTGCCCTGGTCGTCCAGGATCCGGGCCCGCTGCACCGTCGTCATCGCGATCGAGAACTGGTCGCCGATCTCCTCGGCGAGGGCGCTCGCCTCGTCGCTCAGCTCGAGCGCCTGCCGCAGCTCCTCCTCGGGCGAGACGCCGGAGCGACCCGGGGTGCCCGTCCTGTTGATCGAGAGCGAGTTGAGCGCCCGCACGCGCGCCCAGCCGTCGTCCGGGTCGGCAACCTCGAGCGCGCGGCGCCAGATCTTCTCGGCCGCCTCGTGGTCGCCGCGCGTCCACGGCACCCAGCCGGCGAACAGCAGCGTGCGGGTGCACGCCCACGGCTCGTCCATCGCCTCGGCCGCCGCGAGCGACTCGTCGAGCAGCGTCTCGGCCTTGTCGAGGTCGGCCTCGACGTTGATCGCGATATCGCCGAGGAACCGCAGCGCGAGCGAGAGCGTGAACGGGTCGTCGACCTCCCGGCCGAGCACCACGGCGCGGCCGAGCACGTCGGTGGCCGCCGGGTATTCGCCGAGCCAGTATCGGGCCTCGCCGATGCCGGCGAGCGCGCGCGCCTCGCGGACGCCCCACGAGTCTTCGGAGCCCGCGAGCGCGAGCGCCCGCTCGTAGCGGTCGATCGCCGTCCGGCTCTCCATGCGGCGCCGGGCACGATCGCCCGCGTCCAGGAGCGCCTCGGCGGCGCGCTCGGCCACCGTTCGGTCGTCCCGGTCCAGATCGAGCGAGGCGATCGCCGCGAGCTCGAGGTGGTCGGCGGCCCACGCCGGGTGGCTGTCCGCGAACAGCCGGTCGGCGATCAGCTGGTGCAGGCGCACCCGCTCCCGCTTGGGCAGGCTCGCGTACGCGACCTCCTTCACCGTCGCGTGCCGAACGCGCCATCGAGTGACCGCGTGGCCCGGGTCCTCGCGCACCACGATCTCGGCCTCCTCGAGCCGGCGGAGCTCGTCCTCGGTGACCTCGGGGTCGATCGTCCGGAGCTCGTGCAGGTCGAACGAGACGAAGAACGACGACGCGCGCCGGGTGAGCTCGCGCAGCCGGGGTTCGAGGTGATCGAGCCGGGCCGCGACGACGGCCTGCACGGTGGGCGGCAGGCTCGGGCGCGGCGCGGCCTCGCGCCGGCCGTCGGGGTCGGGGAGCAGCATGCCGGTCGTCTCGATGATGAAGAAGGGGTTGCCGCCGGCGCGTTCGGCGATCTCGGCCGCCTCGGCGTCGTCGATGCGGCGGCCCGAGGCCTGCCTCGCGAGATCGATCGACTCGTCGGGCGAGAGCGGCTCGAGCTGGAGCCGGACGGCGTTCGCGGTCGTCGTGCCCCACGCCGGCCGCTGCTCGAGCAGCGTGGTGCGGGCGAGCGCGAGGACGAGGGCCTTGCGGTGACCCTCCCGGGTCGGCGAGCCCAGGCGTTCGATCAGCTCGAGCATCGCCGGGCGGAGCTCGTGCGCGTCCTCGAAGACGAGGACGACGGGGGTGTCGCGCGCGAGGCCGTCGACGAGCGCGACGAACCCGGCCTGGACGTCCTGGACGAACGACGCCTGCGACGGCCGGTCGGCCAGACCGAACAGGAGCGCGAGCCGTTCGACGACGTGCGCGGATTCGTCGGGTTCGACGTAGCGCTCGGCGAGCTCGCGCAGGCGGCGCCTGGCCTTCTCGGGCGGGTCGTCCTCCTGCAGCCCCGCGAGCTCCGCGACGATGGTCGCGGCCGGCGCGAACGTGGCGGTGTCGGTGAACGGCCGCGCGCGACCGGCGAGGACCGGGACGTCGTCCTCGACCAGCGCGACGAGCTCGTCGGCCAGGCGCGACTTCCCGATGCCCGGTTCGCCGAGGACGCTGACGAGGACCGGATGTCCGGTGTCGGTGGCGCGGTGCAGGCTCTCGCGCAGGATCGCGAGCTCGCTCGAGCGCCCCACGAACGGGATCGTCCTACGAGCGCTCCGCGGCGTGAGCGCCTCGACGGGGAAGCCGGCGATCGTGTCGCCCTGGAAGCCCTTGGCGGTGGCCTCCCGCCGGACTCCGTACGAGACCGCGTTGGCCGTGAGCACGACCGTGGTCTCGCCGGCCAGCACCTCGCCGGGTCCTGCGGCGGCCTGGAGCCGAGCCGCGGCGTTCACGACCGGGCCGGTGACCAGGAGCTGTCCGGCGGGCCCGAGACCGGTGGCGGCCTCGCCCGACTCCACGCCGACGTGGACGTCGAGGGGTTCGGGCAGGCCGAGCGCTTGGCTCAGGCGGCGGGTCCGCGCGCGGATCGCGAGACCGGCGCGCACGGCGCGGAGCGCGTCGTCTTCATGGACGGTGGGCAGGCCGAAGACCGCCATCACGGCGTCACCGATGAACTTCTCCGCCCGGCCGCGGAGCGCGAGGAGCTCCTCGGACGCGGCCTCGAAGAAGAAGCCGAGGATCTCGCGGGCGCGTTCGGGGTCCAGGCGCTGCGCGAGGCCGGTGGAGTCGACCAGGTCGGCGAACAGCACCGTGACCACCTTGCGTTCCTCGGTGCCGAGCGGGGAGCCGACGGGCGAGCCGCAGTTTGGGCAGAAGCCTGCGCCCTCGGGGAGCGACTGGCCGCAGACCTGGCATGGGGTGGGGGTCGTCATGGCTCCATGAAGGATAGGGGCGGTGGGTGATGGGTCATCGGGGGCCTTCGAACGGGCTGGGCTCGCGGAGCACGACGAAGTCGGCGAGACCATCCTGCGGGTCGGGCCTGAGCGTGCCGAGGAGATCGAACCCCTGCGCGTGGAGGATGCCGGGGTCGGCCGGGGGTGCTCCCGGGCGACGGAGACCGATCACGAGCTCGAACCCGGTCGCCTTAGCGACGCGCATCAGCGTTCGGATCGTCGGCGTCCGGTTGCCCGTCTCGAGGGTGGCGAGGGTGGGCTGCGAGGTGCGGACGGCGCGTGCGAGAGACCGCTGGGACAGACCCGAGAGCTCGCGCGCGACGAGGATCAGGTGGCCGGCGCCGAGCGGTGAGGGGAGCGGCGGCCGGTTTTCCCGGACGACATCGATACCGAAATCGGTATCGACCGGCTCGGGAGGTTCGGGCCCGGCCATGTCAGAACCCTACGCGCGCGCGCCGACACCCGGCCGCGGGGCTCAGGCCGCCGTGAGCTCGGCGGGGTGGATCGTGATCGTTCGGAGCTCGCCGTCGCGCCAGACGAGCGCCTCGACCGATCGGCCGATCACGTCCCCGACCATCAGCCGCTGCAGGTCGCGCGCGTCCGAGATCGGCACGCCGTCGAGCTCGACGATCAGGTCGTTGGACCGGATACCGGCTCGGGCGGCCGGGCTGCCCGCGACGACCTCCATGACCTCGACGCCCTGGTCGCGTCCCACCGCGGCGGCCACGCGCGGCGGCAGGGGGCGCCCGCCGCCGGCGATGCCGATGTACGCGCGTTGGAACCGGCCCGACGTCATGAGCGCGTGCATGATGCGGCGCGTCGAGTCGTCGATCGGGACCGCGAGGCCGAGCCCGACCCCGGCGACGGCGGTGTTGATGCCGACGACGCGAGCGCGCCCGTCGGCGAGCGCGCCGCCCGAGTTCCCGGGGTTCAGCGCGGCGTCGGTCTGGATGACGTTCTCGACGACGCGGCCCGCCTGCACCGGGAGCGCGCGGCCGAGGGCGCTCACCACGCCGGCGGTGACGGATCCCGCGAAGCCCATCGGGTTCCCGATCGCGACGACGAGCTGCCCGACACGGAGCCTCGCCGCCTCGCCGAGCTCCGCCGGTTCGAGGTCGCTACGGCTCTGGAGCCGGAGCACCGCCATGTCCGAGAGCTCGTCGCGCCCGACCACGTCGAACGGGATCTCGCGCCCGTCCACGAAGGAGGCCGAGCCGCGATCCGTCCCGCCCACCACGTGGGCCGAGGTCAACGCGAACCCGTCCGGGGTGATGACCACGCCCGACCCGGCGCCGTCCAAGCTGCCTCCACGCACGCGCTGCCGAACCCGGAGGCTGGCGACCGAGGGGATCAGGCGCTCGGCGAC
>CBRGMI010000182.1:0-4297 GCA_967797495.1 uncultured bacterium | reverse complement strand
TCGGTTAGCCTCCGGCCGCCTCGATCACCAGATCGGTCGCCAGGCCGAGCAGGAAGCCGCCGAGCACTCCCCACAGCGTGAGGATCCACGAAAGGCGCCGGCCGCTCGCGAACAGCTCGCCGATCACGTACAGGATCGCCCCCGCGGCGAGCGCCAGGAAGCCGACGAAGACGTACTCGGAGCTGAACGACGTTCCGACGATCGTCCCGAGGAAGGTCGGACCGCCGGCGACGAGGCCGGCGACCAGGAGCCACCCCCACGTCGCCTGGACCCCCGCACCGGCGAGCGGCCCCACGATCCCGAACCCCTCGGTGGCGTTGTGGAGCGCGAAGCCGACCACGAGCAGGACCGCGAGCGAGATCTCGTTCGCGTTGGCCGCCTGCCCGATCGCGAGACCCTCGGAGAAGTTGTGCAGGCCGATCCCGACCGCGATCGTCATGCCGAGGCGGAGCGCCTGGCGATCCGGCGTCAGGCCGATCTCGGCGACCGCCATCGCGCCGGGCCCGAGACTCGCCCCGCGCGTTCGGTGGAGGGTGAGCCGGAAGAAGTACGGGAGGCTGAGGAGCCCGACGCCGAGGCCCGCGACGTAGACGAGACCGACGGCGAACAGCTCGCCCCAGGCCCCGTCGACCACCGCTTCCTCGAGCGGTTCGGTCGCGTGCGCGAGCACGTCGAACAGGAGGAAGACCAGGATGCCCGCCGACAGACCACTGAGGAAGGTCTTGAGCCCGAGGCTCCCGCCCTTCAGTCGCCCGAGTGGGAGCCCGAGGAAGATCGTGAAGCCCGCCACCGCCCCCAGGGCGATCGTCTGCCACGTGCTCATCCTGGGTGCCCTCCGAGGTCTCGCCCGCCGGAATCCGACCTTCGCGATCGGGAACTCTAGGCTTAGACGCGTCGAAGCGTCAAGGCACGGCCCCGCGAACGCCGGCCAGGCTACGATTCGCGCATGGCTCGGCCGGCCGCGCGCGCACCCAAGCCCTCCGCCCCGCTCGAGCGCGCGGTCCGCTCGGAGACGGTCAAGCACTACGCCGAGACGATCTTCTACATCCGGCAGGAGGAGGGACGGGTCCGCCCGGGACGTCTCGCCGAGTGGCTGGGGGTGAGCGCGCCCACGGTCACGGTGACGCTGCAACGCCTGGCCCGCGACGGCTTCGTCGAGATCGGGGGCGACCGGAGCGTCACCCTCACCCCGACGGGCGAGGACCTGGCCGCCAAGATCGTCCGCGTGCACCGGCTGCTCGAACGGTGGCTGACCGACGTCCTGGGGCTCGATTGGGCGGCCGCCGACGAGGAGGCGCAGCGTCTGGCCTCCGGGGTCTCGGAGCTGGTGGCGGACCGGCTCGACGAGACGCTCGGGTACCCCGCCACCTGCCCGCACGGCAACGTCGTCCCGGGCCGCGAACCGCCCTACGGGGAGCTCGTCGCGCTCTCGGACCTCCAGCCGGGCGTGGGGGCACGCGTGCGCCGCATCTCGGAGGTCGCCGAGCATGACGCCCCCGATCTCCTCCGGGAGCTCGACGCGTACGGGTTGGTGACCGGCGCCCGGATCGAGGTGAGCGGGGCCGACGCGAGCGTGCAGGCGATCCCGGTCGACGTCGGCGGCGTGACCAGACCGATCGGCACGAACGTCGGCCAACTCATCTGGGTCGAGCCGGAGTCCTCCGGGAAGGGAGCGACCGCGAAGCCGCGGCGGATGCCGCCGGACCTCTGACGGTCTACGACGCCGCGGGAGTCGCCGCGTTCCCCGGGCTCGACGCACCCTCGGTGGCGTCATCGAGCGTGAACATCTCGACACGGTTCCGGCCGTTCGCCTTGGCCCGGTACATCGCCCGGTCGGCGTTCCTGACGAGCCGGGCCGCGTCCGGGGCGTCCTCCGGGAAGACCGCGACGCCGAAGCTCGCGGTGACGGCCGAGTCGCGCTCGAGGACGTTGATGTCGGCGATCGCCCTGCGGACGCGCTCGGCCACCTGGAGGGTCGTTTCGCGGTCTGCGTCCGGCAGCAGCATGATGAACTCCTCGCCGCCGTAGCGACCGACGAAGTCGCTCTCGCGCACCGTCGACTGCAGGGCGACGCCCACGGCCGCCAGCACTTCGTCGCCGATCCCGTGGCCGAACGTGTCGTTGATGTCCTTGAAGTGGTCGAGGTCCAGCAGCACCGCGCCGAGGGGCCAGAGCATCCTGGACGCTTGGGCCACCAGCAGCCTGAGCGTGTCCTGGACCGCGCGTGCGTTCGGCAGCCCCGTCAGGGAATCGGTGGCCGCGCGGAGCTGCGCGATGCCGAGGTTGCGGAGGTTCGCGAGGACGGGCGCGGCCTGCGTCACCGAGTCCCTCACGCGGAGGCGATGTTCGTCGCTGAGCGGGTCTCCGTGAGCCACCAGGACCGACCCGATCACCTCCCCACCCACCAGGAGCGGGTTGCACGACGTCCGGCCGTCGAGGTGGTAACACAGGTCGCAGCCGATCAACGGATCCGCGCTCGGCTCCTCGTCGTGGCTCCGAGCCGATCGAACGGCCAAACAGTCTCGAGGCTGCGCCGTCGCCAACCGCTCGGCGAGTCCTGACTCGGGCGGGAGCTCGGTGGTCGCCTCGAGCCGATCCGCGCTGTTGTTGCGGTTGAGCACCACGACCGAGCTCCGGGGGATCGACCGTTCGAGGTGCCGCTTGAGCAGGCCGTAGGACTCCTCCTCGGACTCGCTGACCTGCAGCGCGTCGGTGAACTCCCCCTGGGTCGTCTCGTACCTGCGGGCGCCCTCACCCCGCGCCACCATCTCGTTGAGGGCCCAACCGAGATCCGTGAGCTCGTCGTGTCCGCGCGGCCGGGCCCTCGTATTGAGCTCGCCGGCCGCGACCCGCGTGGCGAAGCTCGAATACTCCTTCGTCCGGACGACGACCGAACGGATCAGCCACAGCGTCGCGCCCACCCCCACGAGCAGCGCGAGCGCCACGATCGTCCGGAGCACCAGGACGGTGTGCGCGTAGGTGCGTTCGGCCTCCCGCTTCGCCGCCAGCGCCTGGCGCGCCTCCTGGGTCTGCAGCTGCTCGGTCAGGGTCCTGAGCGAGGTGCTCAACTGCGCCACGGACGACGAGACCGTTCGATCGTCGTCGCTCGGCCCCTTGGTGGCCTCGAGGAACGCGCGCGAGTTCGCCAAGGTGACGAACTCATTCCAGCTGGCCTGGAGGCTTCTGGCCACGACGCCGTCCGGCGACGACTCGGGGCCGGACGCGACGACGACCTCGTTCAGGCGAGCGGCGACCTCCGGGAGCACGACCTCACGCAATGTCGCGTCGAGGCCGGCCAGCGTGGCGCGATTGGGCTCGGCGACGAGGCGCAGCGATCGCTGCTCGGCCTCCTCGAGGGCAACCGAGAGCGACCCGATCGCTCGCGTGCTCGTGAGGTTGTCCTCGTAGATGGCCCGGAGGCGCTCCTTCATGTCCAGCATGCCCCTGTCTCCCACCCAGAAGACGGCGAGCAGGGAGAGGATGACCAGCGCCAGCAGCGCGAAGAACTTCCATGCGATGGGCACTCTGATCGAGGTGGGTGTTCGGGGTCTCGTTTCCATGGTCGCTCGATCGTCCGGGTGTGGCTCGGGCATGGGCAAGCCAGTCCTCCGAGTACCTGCATCGGCACCCCCTCCTCGAGCTTGAGCACCGCGCCGAGCGCAGGTGTTGGATGCCGCCCGAAGGGGAAGATTCTTCACATGCAGGTCCAGGGGCGATCGGCGTCGGGGGCCAAGCGGTGCCTGGATCTCGAGATGCTCGCAGTGTCGGGCGCGCTGACGGATGTGCGGGCCGCCTTCGCCGAGCTCCCCGTTCCAGCCTCCGCGGTGGACGACGCCCGGCTCCTGGTGAGCGAGCTCGTCGGGAACAGCATGCGTCACGCGCGGCTCGGCCCGAACGACACGATCCGGGTGACGGCGGTGGTCGAGAACGGCAGGCTCCGGGTCGACGTGATCGACGGGGGCCGCGGCGGTGGGCCCCCGGTGGCCGGAGGCATTCGCCCGAGTCCGGGGGCTGAGTCGGGCTGGGGTCTCTACCTGGTCGAGACCCTCGCCAGCAGGTGGGGCCACGGGTCGGGCAGGTACTGGTTCGAGCTCGAGATCGGTAGCTTCGCCACCGCCGGCTAGCTCCTCGGGTCCCGCTGCTCGGCGACCCCTGCGGGCGTCCCCGCGCGCTTCACTACGACGACGAACCGGTCGTGCTCCTCGAACACGACCTCCGCGTCGGGCACGACGTGTTCCCGGAGCACCGCGAACCACCGTGGATCGCTCCGAACCCGCTCGTATTCCGGTGTGGTGAT
>CBRGMI010000181.1:0-4309 GCA_967797495.1 uncultured bacterium | reverse complement strand
GAGAGGGTCACGCCGTGAGCTCCGCGATCCACACGGTCGGGGTGATCCGGGGGGACGGGACCGGTCCCGAGGTCGTCGGCGAGGCCCTGAAGGTGCTAGACACCCTCGACGTCGGCGTCGAGCTCGTCGAGTTCGACCTGGGCGCCGAACGGTACCTGCGCACGGGCGAGGTGCTGCCGGACGAGGAGCTCGCGCGCCTGCGCACGATGGACGCCGTGCTGCTCGGCGCCGTGGGTGATCCGCGAGTACGCCCCGGCGTCCTCGAACGCGACCTGCTGCTGCGCATCCGGTTCGAGCTCGACCAGTACGTGAACCTCCGACCGATCGTGCGGTACCCCGGCGTGGAGACCCTCGTGCCCTCGCACGGCGAGGACGACGTGAACATGGTCGTCGTCCGCGAGAACTCCGAGGGCCTCTACACGGGCGCCGGAGGCTTCCACCGCAGGGGCACGCCCCACGAGGTCGCCGTGCAGGAGTCGATCAACACCCGGCACGGCGTCGAGCGGATCGTCCGGTACGCGTTCGAGCTCGCGATACGCCCGGGACGCAGGCGCAAGGTGACCCTGGTGCACAAGACCAACGTGCTCACCTACGCCGGCGACCTCTACCGGCGCGTGGTCGACGAGGTCGGGGCGGAGTTCCCCGACGTCGAGCGGGACTACGTCCACGTGGACGCCGCGTGCATCTACCTGCTCGATCAGCCCTCGCGGTTCGACGTGATCGTCACCGACAACATGTTCGGCGACATCATCACGGACCTGGGCGCGATGATCCAGGGAGGGATGGGCGTCGCGGCGGGAGGCAACATCAACCCGGCCGGGACGAGCATGTTCGAGCCGATCGGCGGCACGGCGCCCGACCACGCCGGCATGGGGACGATCAATCCGCTCGCGGCGATCGGTGCGCTGCAGATGCTGATGGCGCAACTCGGCGAGGCCGGCGCGGCCGAGCGCGTGACCGCCGGCATCCGGTTCGCGTGCTCGAAGATGTCCTCGATGCGCGCCGGCGAGATGGGCTTTTCGACCGGAGAGGTCGGCGACCTCGTCGTCGAGGGAGCCTCGGCGTGAGCGAGCCGCTCCGGGTCGAGCTGTACGACACCACCCTGCGCGACGGCGCGCAGGGGACCGGCTTCTCGTACTCGATCGAGGACCGGCTCCGGATCCTCCACAAGCTCGACCAGCTCGGCGTCCCGTTCGTGGAGGGCGGCTGGCCCGGGGCGAACCCGCGAGAGACCGAGTTCTTCCGGCTCGCGACGAGCGAGACGCTCAAGCACGCGACGCTCACGGCGTTCGGGATGACCCGCAAGGCGGGGGAGACACCGGATCGGAGCGCGGTGCTCCGGGACCTGCTCCGGGCGGGGACCGAGGTGGTCTGCCTCGTGGGCAAGGCGTGGGACCTCCACGTGACCGAGGCGCTCCGGACGGATCTGGACGAGGGCGCGGCCATGGTCCGCGACTCGATCGCGTTCCTCCGTGGACAGGGCCGCCGGGTGTTCTTCGACGCCGAGCACTTCTTCGACGGCTACCGGAGCGATCCCGCGTTCGCGCTCCGCGTCCTGGCTTCGGCCGAGGAGGCCGGGGCCGAGCGATTGGTCCTGTGCGACACGAACGGCGGCATGCTGCCACACGAGGTGGCGCGGGTCGTGGCCGAGGTCCGCGAGGCGGTGCGCACCCCGCTCGGGATCCACGTCCACAACGACGCGGGGTGCGCAGTCGCGAACTCGCTGATCGCCGTGGAGCACGGGGCGTTCCAGGTCCAGGGCGTCGTGAACGGCTACGGCGAACGCACCGGCAACGCCGACCTGATCCCGATCGCCGCGAACCTCGTCCTGAAGATGGGCGCCGAGTGCCTGCCCGACGGGTCGCTGGAACGACTCACCGAGGTTGCGCACTACGTGGCCGAGGTGGCGAACGTCGCCCCCGACTCTCGACAGCCGTACGCGGGCCGGTACGCCTTCACCCACAAGGCCGGCCTGCACGCGAGCGGCATCGAACGCGTGTCCCGGGCGTACGAGCACGTGGAGCCGTCGACGGTGGGCAACCGCCGCGGCGTCGTGGCGAGCGACCTCGGGGGTGCGGCGACGATCCGGATGAAGGCCGAGGAGTTCGGTCTCGAGCTCGGCGCCGAGGGCGGCGGCCGTCTGCTGCTGGATCTGAAGGATCGCGAGGCGCGCGGGTACACGTTCGAGGTCGCCGACGCCTCCCTCGAGTTGCTGATGCGAAGGGCCGACGGCTGGAGGCAACCGTTCTTCGAGATCGACAGCTACCGGGTCCACGTCGAGGAGCGAATCGGCGACGACGAGCCGCCGCTCGCCGAGGCGACGGTCAAGGTCGTCACGAAGGGGACCCGGCACATCGAGAGCGCGGAGGGCCAGGGGCCGGTCGGCGCGCTCGACAACGCGCTCCGCAAGGCGCTCGCGAACGACTACCCCGAGCTCGAGCACATCTCGCTCGAGGACTTCCGGGTGCGCGTGCTGGACGAGACGTCCGGCACGGGCGCCGTGGTGCGCGTCCTGATCGACACGTCGAACGGCCAGCGGGAGTGGACCACGGTCGGCGTCTCGGAGAACATCATCGAGGCCTCGTGGGAAGCGCTGGTGGACGGGTACCTGTACGGGCTGCTCCACCCGCGGGACGACGACGAGGCGCCGTCGCCGCCGGCGGTACCCTGAGCGGCATGCCTTCAGGGATCCGCGAGGCCGTCCCCGGGGACGCGCGGGCGATCGCCGAGATCCACGTTCGATCGTGGCAGGCCACGTATCGGGGGCAGCTGACCGACGAGTATCTCGACGGCCTCAACGCGGAGGACCGCATCGAGCAGCATCGCCAGAGCCTGGAGGAGCCGCGGGCGGGCTGGACCACCTGGGTGGTGGACGAGGGCGCGGGCCCGGTCGGGTTCGCGGTCACCGGTCCGAGCGAGGACGCCGACGCCGGCGAGCGAACGGCCGAGCTGTACGCGATCTACCTCGACCCGGAGCGGCTCGGGACCGGGACGGGACGACGGCTGTTCGAGCACGCCGTCGAGGATCTCCGCTCGCGGGGATTCCGGGCGGCCACCCTGTGGGTGCTCGAGACGAACGAGCGCGCCCGGGGCTTCTACGAGGCCGCCGGGTGGGCGCACGACGGGACCGAGACGAGCGAGCGCGTCGATTGCGAGATGCGTCCGACGGTTCGGTACCGCGTCGAGCTGTAGCCGCTCACCCGCCCGCACCGTCTGGCGGGGCCCACCTCGCTCGCTCAGGAGGAGAGCTCGGTCTCCCGGGTCTCGAGCGTCTGGCGCGTGGTGAGGAGCTCGTCCACGTCCTCGAGGGGGAGCGGCTTGGCGAAGTAGTACCCCTGGCCCAGGTCGCATCGGAGTGTGAGGAGCTTCTCGAGCTGGTCGGCCCGTTCGATGCCCTCGGCTACCGGCCGCAGTCGCAGGATCCCCGCGAGCTCGATGATGGCGGCCGTGAGCGCCGATTCCTCGCCGCCCTCGTTGACGCCGTCGACGAAGGACTTGTCCACCTTCAAGATGTCGACCGGGAACCGGCGGATGTAGTTCAGGCTCGAGTACCCGGTGCCGAAGTCGTCGACCGCCAGCTGCACGCCGAGCTCCTTGAGTTCCGCCAGGCGCTGGATCGACAGCTCCATGTCCTGCATCATCACGGACTCGGTGATCTCCAAGACCAGGCTGCTCGGGTCGAGCCGGGTCTGCATCAAGGTCTCGGCGATCTCGCCGACGATCTCCGGGCGCTGGAGCTGTCGCGCGGAGAGGTTGACCGCCATCTGCAGCGGCGGGTCCATCGCGTACCGCTCCTGCAGCCGGCGAGCCTGCGTGCACGCCTCATGCAGCACCCACCGCCCGAGCGACACGATCAACCCGGTTTCCTCGGCCAGTGGGATGAAGTCCAGGGGTGGGATCAGGCCGCGCGTGGGATGCTGCCAGCGGACGAGCGCCTCGAGACCCTCCACCCGCCCGGTCGCGAGCTCGATCACCGGCTGGAAGTGCAGGACGAACTCGCCGTTGTCGACGGCGCGCTGCAGATCCGCCTTGAGCTCCAGGCGCCGGAGCGCCGTGTCGTGCATCGCGGGTTCGAACACCTGGTAGCGCCCCTTGCCGGCTTCCTTGGCCATGTACATCGCGACGTCGGCGTTCCGGAGCAGCTCCTCCGCGCCCTCGGGGCCGCCGGTCTCGGTATCGGCGGTCGCGATGCCGATCGAGGCTCGCCCGAAGACCTCCTTGCCCTCGAGGTGGAACGGACCCTCGAGCGACGCAAGGATCCTCGCGGCGACCTCGGCCGCGTCGACCCCGTCCCCCCCGTCCTCGAGCA
>CBRGMI010000180.1:0-4328 GCA_967797495.1 uncultured bacterium | reverse complement strand
CGGGCGTTCTTCGCCTGGGGCCAGGAGCTCCGCTCCCCCGGCGGGCGACCGGTCGGCGCCGTGCACGGGTACCTCGACATGACGACCCGACTCCTCGTTACGCGACGGCCTGGCGAGGTCGTGCACGTCTACGACCACGAGTGGCGGCCCGTCGCGCGGACCGATATGTACGCGGGCTACAAGGCGAACCGGGCCGAGGATCCCGAGGACCTGCCCGAGCAGTTCCCGATGCTGCGACAGGTCCTCGACCTCACGGGGATGTCGCAGGCGATGACCCGCGGCTGGGAGGCCGAGGACGCGATCGGCGCGATCTGCGCCAGCGCCACGAAACGCGATCGCATCGAGATCGTGAGCGGCGACCGGGACCTGATCCAGCTCGTGCGCGATCCGGGCGTGAAGCTGCTGTTCACGCTACGCGGCGTCTCCGAGCTGCTCGACCTGGACGAGGCGGGCGTGCTCGAGAAGTACGGCGTGCCCGCGTCCCGGTATCTCGAGTTCGCGATCCTGCGCGGCGACGCGAGCGACGCCCTGCCGGGGGTGCGCGGCGTCGGCGAGAAGACGGCGCGAGCGCTCGTGCAGACGTACGGGTCGCTCGACGAGCTCCTGGAGGACGCTCGCTCCTCGGAGCCGAGGCCCGGCCCGCTCAAGGGCAAGCCGGCGCTCCGAGCGCGACTCGTCGAGAGCGCCGACTACGTGGCGACGATGCAGCGGCTGGTGCCGGTGAACGCGATCGCGCCGGTCGACCGGTGGAGGGGCGAGCGCGACGACGAAGGCCTCGACGCGCTCGCCGAGGAGCTCGCCCTGAAGGGACCGATCCAGCGGATGAAGGCCGCGCTCGACTCGCTCGCGGGGAAGGACTGAGCCTAACCCAGCGGTCTCCTTCGCCGGGAAGCACCCGGCGTACACTCCGCCGGTGGCCCGACCGCTGGCCGTCGGCGTGCAGCTCCCCGAGGTCGAGCGCGACGTCCGCTGGCCAGAGCTCGCCTCGATGGCGCGCGCGGCCGAGGAGGTCGGCTTCGACTCGATCTGGCTCGGGGACCACCTCCTGTACCGGGACGACGGCCGCCCCGAGCGCGGCCCGTGGGACGCGTGGACGATGCTCGCGGCCCTCGCGGCGTCCACCGAACGCGTCCGGCTCGGCCCCCTGGTGGCGTGCGCCTCGTTCCATCCGCCTGGGATCCTCGCCCGGATGGCGGCCTCGATCGACGAGGTGAGTCGAGGACGGTTCGTCCTCGGGATCGGCGCCGGCTGGAACGAGACGGAGTTCCGGGCGTTCGGCATCGCGTTCGGTGAGCGCGCGTCGCGGTTCGAGGAGACGTTCACGATCGTCCGTCGCCTGCTCGCCGGCGAACGCATCACGTTCGAGGGGCGCTTCGCGCGCATCGAGGAGGCCGTGCTGCTCCCGGAGCCGGCCCGGCGCGTCCCGATGATGATCGGGTCCACCGGCGATCGCGTGCTGCGCGCCGCGCTTCCTCACGTGGACGCCTGGAACACGTGGTACACGGGGTACGGCAACACGCCCGAGGGGTTCGCCACGCTGAACGATCGAGTCACCCGGCTCGCAGGCGAGGCGGGCCGGCCCGAGGGCGAGGTCGCCCGGAGCGCGTGCGCCCTCGTGGTGCTCGACCGAGATGCCGGCGAGCGGCCGATCGACGAGGGCCTCGTGCCCCTCGAGGGCCCGACGGAGCGGATCGCGGAGCGGCTGCGTGCGCTTGCGGAGTCCGGCGCCGACGAGGTCATCCTCGTCCTGTCGCCGATCACCGAGCGCTCGATCCGATCGATGGGCGAGGTGCTCGCACTCCTCGACTGAGCCTCGGGACCGGCCACGTCACATGGCAGGATGGTCCGCATGTCGACGTGGGGACCGCTGGGGCTCGTCGGCGGCGACGAGCTCAACCCCGGCAACGAACCGCAGGACGAGGTGCTGGCCCGGGCGGCCGGGAACGGTCCGGCGTTCGTGCTCGCGACCGCGGCGGGGCGCCAACGCCCAGAAGTGGCGGTCGCGAACGCGGTCCGGTGGTTCGCGAGCCTCGGTCTCGCGGTCGAGGAGCTTCGCGCGACGCGCCGGTCCGACGCGAAGGACGCGGCGAACGTGGCTCGCGCCCGCGAGGGCAGCTTCTTCTACCTCGTCGGCGGTGATCCGGGGCTGGTGCCCAAGGTCCTGGCGGGGACGCCGCTGTGGGATGCGATCGTCGAGGCGTGGCGCTCGGGTGCGGCACTCGCCGGCTCGTCGGCGGGCGCGATGGCGCTGGGCGCGTGGACGCTCGTCCGGGAGCGGATGCCCGGGGACGACCGGCGTCGCTACTTGCCGGCGCTCGGGCTCGTCCCTCGAGTCGCGGTGCTGCCGCACTTCGAGACGTTCGGACACCGCTGGGTGGAGAGCGCGGAGCGCGCCGCGCCGCGGGGCGACATCGTCCTCCTCGGCGTCGGCGAACGCACGGCCGCGCTCCATGTCGACGGCGCATGGCGCGCGCTCGGCGACGGCGCCGTCACGGTGATCGCCGGCGGGGAGCGCCGGCGGTTCGATCCGGGCGAACCGATCGAGGGCGTCCCGGCGCCGGACCCGAACCCTTCCGCGCCGAGCCCGTGACGTTTCCTCGTTCGCGACTCGGGGGAAGGACACGACGAGGGACGACCTCAAGGAGGCGGTCCGAGTGGCGACCCGCAAGCAGACCCAGGCGGCGAAACGAAACATCCGCAAGGCGCAGCGCGCCGCCCGGTCCAAGCGCACGATCGCGCACATGTCCAAGAGCACTCGACGGGCGCTCGGCCAGCAGGCGGCCCGCGGCCGCTCGCGCGGGGGCCGCGCCGGCGTCGCCCTCGAGGATCGCAACCGGACGCAGCTGTACGAGCGGGCGAGGAAGCATCCCCGGACGCTCGCGCATGGGCAAGTGGGACCTGATCCGAGCGATCCGACGCGCGAGCTGACGCTCGCCTAGCTCGCGCGTCGGTAGCCGTCGTCCATGGACCGTCTCGGGACGCCTACCCCTTGACGATGCACGTGAGCGTCCGGTTCAGCCCGGGGATCAGCTGGATGTCGCTCAGCATCTGACCGAGCGCATCCATGTCCGCCACCTCGGCGTGGACGATGAGGTCGTAGGGGCCCGTCACCGACTGGGCCAGGCGGACGCCGGTGATCGAGCCGATCTCGCTCCGCACCTTCGACCCGCCGCCCGCCTCCGTCTGGATCAGCACGTACGCCTTCAGCATCCGACCTCCCCGCCGCGGAGTGGACATCGTGCCCTCAGAGCCGTTCGGCGTGCAACCGTGCGGGTCAGCCGGCGTGAGCCGCGCAACCGGTACCGGCTCCGGTCGGCTCAACCCGGAACGATCACCGGCGTCGCGTCCGAGCCCGAGCGGGCAGCCTCGAACGCCTCGGGCGCCCGCTCGAGGGGGAACGTACGGGTGGTGGCCGCGAGCGGGATCCGCGCCGCGAGCTCGAGCAGCTCCTCGCCGTCGCGCCGCGTCAGGTTCGCCACGGAGCGAAGGACGCGCTCCCCCCACAGCAGCTCGTAGGGGAACGACGGGATGTCGGACATGTGGATCTCGGCGCAGACGACCGCGCCGCCCGGCGCCACGGCCGCCAGGGCGAGCGGGACCAGCTCGCCGGCGGCCGCGAACACGATCGCCGCGTCGAGGGGTTCGGGGGGCGGTTCCGTGGAGTCGCCCGCCCACGCGCACCCGCGTTCGAGGGCGAGCCGTTGGGTCTCGGTGTCCCCCGACCGCGTGAACGCGAAGACCGTCCGCCCCTCGAAACGCGCGATCTGCGTGACGAGCCGCGCGGCGTTGCCGAACCCGTACAGACCCAGCCGCTCGACCTCGCCGGCGAGCCGTTTCGCGCGGTAGCCGATCGCTCCTGCGCACAGGAACGGCGCCGCCGCGACCGGCTCGAACGCCGGCGGGATCGGAAGGCTGAACCGCGCGTCGGCCACGATGAAGTCGGCGTCGCCGCCATCGAGGTCGTAGCCGGTGAACCTCGCGTTCGGACACAGGTTCTCGCGGCCGCTCGTGCAGAACGCGCACGTGCCGTCCGCCCACCCCAGCCAGGGGACGCCCACGAGATCGCCGGGCCGTCGATCGGCGACGCCGTCGCCGACGGCCGCGATCGTCCCGACCGCTTGATGTCCGAGGATCAGGGGGAGCTTCGGGCGCTCGAGCTCACCGTCGATGATGTGCAGGTCGGTCCGGCACACGGCGCACGCGGCGACCTCCACGAGGACCTGCCCCGCGGCGGGTTCGGGCGTCGGGACCTCGCGGACCTCGACCCGCCCGGAAGCATCGAGCACCGCCGCGCGCATCGTCACGATCCGCTCGCCCAGCGGTCGACC
>CBRGMI010000179.1:0-4345 GCA_967797495.1 uncultured bacterium | reverse complement strand
CCCCCGGCGAGGACGAGACCTTCGGCCGAGAGGAAGGGCCGTGGGTCGCGAGCGCGGGACCACCCGGATCACCGTTGCGCCGGACGGCGGACCGCCTGTCGGCCGCGGCCTCACCTCGGTGCTCCTCGCGATCGGCGTCACGATCCCGGCGATCGCCCTGCGGATCGGCGGCGCCTCGCTCGGTCACGGGTTCGACGCGTTGCTGTTCGGGCTCGCGATCGTCGGGGCCGCCTTCATCCTGTCGTGGGCCGCCGAGGTGGCGCAGCTCGACATCTCGGCGGGGCTCGCGATCGCGGTGCTGGCGCTGATCGCCGTGCTCCCCGAGTACGCGGTCGACATGGTCTTCGCGTGGAAGGGCGGGAACGCCTTCGAGCAATTCGGCGCCGCCTGCCATCCGCCCGGCGCCCCCGGCGAGGACGCGTGCTCGCTCGCGCTCGCGAACATGACCGGCGCCAATCGGCTCCTGATCGGCATCGGCTGGTCGATGGTCGTGTTCATCGCGGCCTACCGTTCGCGGACGCGGCCGCCCGTGCTGCGCGAGGTGCGGCTGGACCGGCAGCATTCGGTCGAGGTCGCGTTCCTCGGGCTCGCGACCGTCTACTCGCTCACGCTGCCGCTGAAGTCACAGATCACGCTGGTCGACTCGCTGGTCCTGGTCTCGATCTTCGCCGCGTACACCTGGCGCATCTCGCAGGCTCCGGCGGACGAACCGCACCTCGTCGGTCCCGCCCGCTGGGTGGGGACGTTCCGGCCCACGCGCCGCCGCGTCACCGTGATCGCGATGTTCGCGTTCGCCGCCACGGTGATCCTGTTGTCCGCCGAGCACTTCGCCGAGGCCCTCGTCGCGACCGGGCAGGAGTTCGGCATCAGCGAGTTCCTCCTGGTCCAGTGGCTTGCCCCGCTCGCGTCCGAGGCCCCCGAGCTGCTGATCGCCGGTCTCTACGCCTGGCGTCTGAACACCAACGCCGGTCTGGGCACGCTCGTATCCTCGAAGGTGAACCAGTGGACCCTGCTGGTCGGCACCCTGCCGATCGTGTTCGCGATCGCGGCCGGCGGGCTGCACGGCCTCCCGGTCGACGCGCACCAGCGTCAGGAGCTGTTCCTCACCGCGGCGCAGTCCTTCTTCGCGCTCGCCGTCCTCGTCACGCTCTCGATCAGCGTGCGGGAGGCCTGGTTGCTGTTCGGCCTGTTCTGGGCGCAGTTCCTGATCGGCGCGGTCGTGCCGCAGTCCTTCATGGGCACCGAGCGCATCATCGTGGCGACCGCGTACATGATCCTCGGGGTCGGGATCTTCGCGCGCCAGCGCGCCCTGATCCGTCCGCTCGTCCGCGACGGCTTCACGACGTCGTACCGGGAGCTCGGCGGCGGCGAGATCGTCGGCGAGTGACCCCGGCGGTCCCGGCGTGCACCGCTACCATCGGTCGAGTGGATCCACGCGCGTTCGTCGAGCGGTTGAGCGCCGAGGGCGAGATCGTCCACGTCCGCGACCTGCCGGCCCGGCCCATCGAGCCCGACCCCTTTCCCGCCCAGGTCCCCGAGCTGATCCGCCAGCGGCTCGCCCTGGTCGGCGTGACCGGCCTGTACGAGCACCAGCGGGCGGCGTTCGATCTCGCGCGCTCGGGCGGGAACGTGATCGTCGCGACCGGCACGGCATCGGGCAAGACGCTCGTCTACAACCTCGCGTTCGCGGCGGCGGCGGTGCCGGACCCCAAGCGCACCGCGCTGTACCTGTTCCCCACCAAGGCGCTGGCGCGCGACCAGCTCCGTCAGGTTCGCGAGCTCAGGCTGCCCCAGCTCCGAGCGGGGGTCTACGACGGCGACACGCCCCGGGCCGACCGGCCTTTGATCCGCAAGAACGCGAACCTGGTCATGACGAACCCGGACATGCTCCACGCGGGGATCCTGCCCGACCATCCGCGCTGGGCGGACTTCTTCCTGCGCCTGTCGCACGTCGTGGTCGACGAGACCCACGTGTTCCGAGGCGTGTTCGGGTCCCACGTCGCGCACGTTCTGCGGCGGCTCAGACGGCTGGTGGCGCACTACGGCGGCGACCCCGCGTTCGTGCTCGCGTCCGCGACCGTCGGCAATCCGGTCGAGCTGGCCGAACGGCTCGTCGGGGAGCCGTTCGAGGCCATCGTGGACGACCGCTCGCCGAGCGGGGGCAAGACCTTCGCGCTGTGGAACCCGCCGATCGTGGACGAGGAGTCGGGCGCTCGAAGGAGCGCGCTCACCGACACCTCGTTCCTGATGGCCCGGCTCGCCGAGGAGGGCGTGAAGTCGATCGGGTTCGCGCGGTCCCGGCGGGCGGCGGAGCTGCTCGCCGAGTTCACGCGGCGCGAGCTGGACGCCGAGCTGCGTTCGCGGGTCAAGGCCTATCGCGCCGGCTACCTGGCCGAGGATCGACGCGAGCTCGAGCGGCGCCTCGCGAACGACGAGCTGGTCGCCGTGGCCTCGACGAACGCGCTCGAGCTCGGGATCGACATCGGGTCGTTGGACGCGGCGCTGCTGGTGGGCTACCCCGGGACGCGGGCGTCGATGTGGCAGCAGGCCGGGCGCGCGGGCCGGCGTTCGGACCGCTCGCTCGCGGTGCTGGTGGCGCAGGACGATCCGCTCGACCAGTACCTGGTCACCCACCCCGCGGATCTGTTCGACAAGCCCTCCGAGGCCGCGGTGATCGACCCGACGAACCCGTACGTCCTCATCCCCCATCTGCTGTGCGCGGCCCGAGAGCAGCCGCTATCCGACGAGGAGGTCGCGACCTACTGGCCGGAGGCCTCGGAGACCGTCCTGGGTCTGGAGGCGACCGGCGAGCTCCGGCGCCGCGGCTCCCTCCTGCACCACGCCGGCCACGAGGCGCCCCACCGGAAGGTGGACATCCGCAGCAGCGGCGGGCGTCGGTTCCAGATCGTGATCGAGGAGACCGGGGAGCTGCTCGGCACGGTCGACGGCTCGCGCGCGTTCTGGCAGGTCCATCCGGGCGCCGTGTACCTGCATCAAGGTGAGCAGTTCGAGGTACGGGTGCTGGATCTGGAGGCGAACGTCGCGATCGTGACCCGGTCGGACCCCGACTACTACACGCAGTCGCGCGACACCACCGACATCGAGGTCGTGCTCGAGCAGGAGCGGGGACGGCTCTCCGAGGACATCCAGACGACCTACGGGACGGTGCGGGTCACGAACCAGGTCGTGGCGTTCGCCCGCAGGCACGTCGCCACCGGCGAGGTGCTCGAGATCGTGCCGCTCGACCTCCCGCCCGTGCTGCTCGAGACGCGCGCCGTGTGGTGGGGCATCCCGCAGACGGTGCTCGATCGTGCCGAGCTCCGACCGTCGGCGATCCCGGGGGCAGCCCACGCGGCCGAACACGCGGCGATCGGGCTGCTCCCGCTGGTCGCCACGTGCGATCGATGGGACGTCGGCGGCGTGTCGACCGCGTACCATCCCGATACCGCGTCGTGTGCGATCTTCGTGTACGACGGGTACCAGGGTGGTGCCGGCATCGCCGAACGGGGGTTCTCCTCCGCCCGGCGATGGCTGCAGGCGACGCTCGAGACCGTGTCGAGGTGTCCGTGTGCGCACGGGTGCCCCTCGTGCGTGCAGTCGCCCAAATGCGGGAACGGGAACGAGCCGCTTGACAAGGCCGGCGCCGTGTCCCTGCTGGAGGCGATGCTGGGTTGACGGTGAGGACGCGGAGATGACGCGAGAGGTCTACATCGCGGTGGTGGGACCGTCGGCGGGGACGCCGGCCGAGCTCGCGATCGGCGAGGCCGTGGGACGAGGGGTCGCCGAGGCCGGCGGTGTCCTGGTCTGCGGCGGCATGGGCGGCGTCATGGAGGCCGCGGCGGGCGGCTGCGCCGACGCGGGCGGGCGTTCGGTGGGGATCCTCCCGAGCGACTCGCGGCTCGACGCCAACCCGTATCTGACGATCGCGGTCGCGACCGGGATGGGTGAGGCGCGCAACGCGATCGTCGTGCGGACCGCCGACGTCGTGATCGCCGTGCACGGCGAGTTCGGGACGCTCTCGGAGATCGCCCTCGCCCTGAAGATGGGCAAGCCGGTCGTCGGCGTCGGGACCTGGGAGCTCGGCAAGGAGGGCGAACCCATCGACGCGATCGTCCGGGCGGCCGACGCCAGGGATGCCGTGTCGCAGGCGCTCCGGTTGGCCGCGCCCCTCTAGACTCCTCGCGATCGCCCGCCGCCCGGGGCAGGAACGGCCTTTCTCCGCGTGCGGTCCGGGTTCGCCGTCGGAGACAGGGGACGCATGACCGACCACGAGGAGCACCAGGAGATCGCGCCCGCCCCGGCGACGGACCCGCGCTCCGACGCCGAGCTCGACGCGATCGCCGAG
>CBRGMI010000178.1:0-4370 GCA_967797495.1 uncultured bacterium | reverse complement strand
GGAGCGGGAACTGCTTGCGGAAGTGCAGCAGGTTCCACAGGCTCGCGCCGCGCCAGGCGTAGATGTTCTGGTCGGGGTCGCCGACCGCCGTCACCGGATGGCCGTCGCCGAACACCGCGCGCATCAGGACCGCCTGGGCGTGGTTCGTGTCCTGGTACTCGTCGAGCAGCACGGCGGCGAACCGGTCGCGGTAGGCCTTGCCGACGTCCGGATGCGCCGACGCGATCCGGACGGCGTGGGCGATCTGATCCCCGAAGTCGATCACGCCGAGCTCCGCCTTGAGGTCGCGGAACACCCGGACCGCCCTGGCGATCTCGATCCGCTCCTCGGCGGCCAGCAGCGGCTCGGCGGATCTCGCCTTGCGGAGCGCCTCGAGCTTGCCCTCGACGTGCTCGATCACCGTCTCGGGTTCGACCAGGTGGTTCTGCAGCTGTTCGTCGAGCCCGAGGATGTAGCCGACGATCGCGGGCTGCCACCGCGTGTGGAGCCTCTCGAACGTCATCCGGTCGAGCACGCGCGCCGCGATCTGGGCGCGCTGCGCCTGGCTCAGCACCCGCTGGCCGGGCTCGAGCCCGATCTGCATCCCGTGGCGTTCGAGCACCTGGGCCGCGAACGCGTGGTAGTTCGAGATCTCGGGCTCCTCGCCCTCGTCGAGGTCGAGGGTCCGGAGCGCCCGACGCATCTTCAGGATCAGGTTCTCCGTGGCCTTGTTCGTGAACGTCAGGCAGAGCGCGTTGCCGGGCATCACGCCCTCGTGGTCGGCCGGCCATGCTCCCGTCGCGACCATGGCGAGGTAGATCACGCGGGCGGCCATCACCGACGTCTTCCCGGAACCGGCGCCGGCCACCACGACGCAGGGTTCGAGCGGCCACGAGATCGCCGTCCACTGCTCGGGCGTCGGCTCGCCGCGGAGGAAATCGACGATCGGCTTCGGGTAGCGCTCGGTCATGAGCCGGCCACGACCTCGGCCGGCGCCGTCACGAGACCCTCGATCGGGAACACGGCACCGCCCTGGGGGTAGCGCGTGCAGAGCGTCTGGAAGCGGCAGAAGAAGCAGCTCGCCTTCGTGTTCGCGATGTAGCTGCGTTCCTCGTTGAGCTCGCGGATCCGGTCGATCAGCTCGCCGAGTCGCTCGCGCATCCGCGCCTTGTACTCCTCCTCGATGTCCTCGGAGACCGACCAGGCCCTGACGTCGAGCGCCGGGTCGGCCTTCCTGCCTCCGAGGAACGCGAGCTCCACCGCCTGCACCGGCCGGTGCTCCGCCAGGTCGTCGTCCTCGTGCACCGCGAGGTAGTAGATGCCGAGCTGCAGGCTCTCGGCGGGCCTGGGCGCGCTGTCCGAACGCCCGGTCTTGTAGTCGGTGATCCGCGTGCCCCCCTCGGGCACCGGTCCGATCCGGTCGATCTTGCCCCGGATCCTCGCGCCCTCGAACTCGAAGGCGAACCCGCGCTCGGTGGCGGTCGCGGGCGGCTCGGAGTAGCGTTCGAACCAGTTGCGGATCAGCACCGTCCTCGCGTTGGCGCGCTCGGCCTCGGAGACGGCATAGGACGGGAAGCGGGTTTTCTCCCACCGTTCGTCCAGGGCGCGTTCGAACGCCTCGGGCGTGCGGTCGATCGACCCGCGCTCGCACTCCTCGATGATCCTGTGGACGGTCTTGCCGACCCAGGCCTGGTAGCCGCCGCCCGGATCCAGCCCGAGCTCGCTCGACAGCACGAACTGCAGCTCGCAGTTCTCGAGCGTCGACAACCGCGAGTACGACAGGGAGAGCGCGTCCTCCGCCATCGCGGACAGGTCGGTCCAATCGCGCTGGAACCACCACCGCCCCGGGTCGTCGCCCAGCGCGAGCAGGGCGTCGAGGCAGGCGAGACGCTCGGCCGGCGCCCCGGTCGGATCGCCGAGCGCGCGTCGCCAGGCCGAGGCCGCCTCGAACGTCGACACGGGCTCCGCGAACGGTGCGCTCGGGACGTCGCGCCAGGGCAGGCCGAGCTCCTCGACGAACCGTGAGGTGAGCGTCACCGACGACTCGTCGCCGTGCGGATCGGTCGCCGTCAGCACCACCCTGCGACGCGCGCGCGAGCGGACCATCCCGAAGAGGCGTCGCTCGTCGGCCAGGCGCCGCCGGTTGACCTCGGAGCGGGCGATCGCCTCATCGAGCGTCGCGAGATCGAACATCGGCTCGGGCCGGGAGAGGCTCGGGAAGTCGCCTTCGAGCGCGTCGAGCACGACCACCGTGTCGAACTCGCGACCGGCGGCCGCGTGCGCCGTCAGCACGTGCACCTCGTCGTGGCTGCCCTCGTCCCCCGCCGCGAGGATCGGCGCCCCCTCCGTCGCGCCGAGCGACAGCAGGAAGGCCTCGGTCGAAGGATCGGCGGCGGTCCCTGCCGACGCGACGGCGTTCGAGAGCTCGACCACCGCCTCGAGGTCGACGAACGCATGGTGATCGGTCTCGGCCCGCTCGACCAGGTCGGCCGCGAACGGGAGCTCGAGCCAGAGCACGCGGAACGCGTCGAGCACCGAGGCGGCGACGGCCTCGGCCCGCGCCAGCACGCCGCCGAGCGCCGTCAACGCCTCCGCGTCCTCGGGTTCGGCCAGATCGTGCATCGCGAGCGCGTCCCGCGGCGGGCGACCGTGCGCGCGGGCGAGCCGGAGCAGGGCCCGGACCGACGCCGGAGACAGCCGGCCGAGCTCCGAGGTGAGGACCGGTTCGATCAGCGAGTCCCGCTCCTGCGGGCCGGCGACGAGCCACTTGAGGGCGAGCACGAACGGGCGCGTCGCCGGGACCGCGGCCGGCGAGCCGGCGTCGGCGGTCCTGCGGGGGACGTGCGCGTCGTCGAGGGCGCGAAGGAGCCCCTCGACGCGGGGCCCGTGGCGCCGGACGACGACCGCGAGCTCCCGCCACGGGACCCGGTCGTCGACGTGCAGCCGCCGGAGCTCGCGCGCGACCGCGGCGTGCTGCTCCGAGACGTGCCCGGCGCGCCAGGCCTCGACCGGATCGGGCTCCGGGCGATGCCGCGTCTCGAGCAGGACCGTCGCGGCGCCCGGATTGCGCTCGGCGAAGCGGCGGAGGGGCTCGTCGGTCGTGCCCTGGAACGAGAACAGGTGCGCCTCGAGATCGCCGGCCGCGACGAAGGTCCGCGGGCGGATCTCCGCGAGGAGGCGTTCGGCCGCGAAGGTCGTGTCCTGGTAGTCGTCGACCATCAGGTGGTCGAACGGCGGGTCGCCCGCCCCCGCCGCGACCGCGGCCTGCTCGACGAGGCCGGCGAAGTCGACCTCGCTCGACGCGTCGAGCACCGAGAGGTAGTGGCGGAGGAACGCCGCGAGCTCGTCCCACCCGGCGAGCCCACGTTCGGCCGCCCGCCGTTCGATGTCGTCCGGCGAACGCAATGCCTCCTGCGCCCGGATCACCAGCTGGCGGATCTCGTCGGCGAACCCGCGGAGCCCAAGGAGCGGGCCGAAGACCGGCCAGCGTTCGGGGTCCTCGCCGTCGAGGAGCTCGCGAACCCGGGCGAACTGCTCCGATGCCGACAGGACGGTCGGCGGCGCGCCGTACCCGAGCCGCTCGAACCGCTCGCCGACGACGTGGAACGCGAGGCCGTGGATCGTGACGACGGTGAGGGTCGGCAGGGCGACCGGGAGGCGTTCGAGCAGCAGCCGGCGGGCCTCGTCCCTCGCGCGCCGCGAACCCACGACGAGCGCCACGCGCTCGGGGTCGGCGCCGCGTTCGACGAGCCGCGCGAACCGTTCGCGAAGGACAGCCGTCTTGCCGGTGCCCGAACCGCCCGAGACGAGCGTCGCGCCGTCGGCATGGTCGAGGACCTCGAGCTGCCGGGGATCGGGTTCGAAGGGGGCCATCGAATCGCGATGCTACCGCCGTGCTCGGACACGGCCGCCGGCCGGTGTGATCAGCCGGCGCGCGCGGCCCACCGGTAGAGGCCGGAGCCGCTGATGGCGCCGACGAGCCGCCCGTCCCGCAGGACGAGCGCGACGCGATCGGTCCCCAGCCGCGCCGAGACCTCGTCGAGTCGCTCCTCGGGCCGGGCCACCAGGACGTGTTCGAGTGGGATGAGCGCGTCCCTGGCCGGTCGCAGCGGATCTCGGCCCCCGAGCTCGCGCGCCGAGTTGAACGAGATCATCCCGATCACCGTCCCGTCCTGGATCACGGGGAACGCCTCCTCCTCGTGGCCGCGGAGGAACCGGTCCAAGGTCTGCGAGAGCGAGAGGTCCGCCGGGACGGCCGGCGGCGGGGGATCCATCGCCTCCGAAACGGTCGCCGACGCCAGGCGCCCGTCGATGCCGATCCGCTGTTCCGAGGCCTGGGCGCCGCGGAAGATGAACATCCCGATGATCCCGCCCCAGACGGCCTCGAACAG
>CBRGMI010000177.1:0-4385 GCA_967797495.1 uncultured bacterium | reverse complement strand
GGCGGCTCTGCTGCTCGGGGGAGCGGTGCAGGTCGCCGTCGCCATCGCGTTCGCCGGGGCATCGGAGAGCGCATACCGAGGCGTGCCCAGCGGCCTGGGGCTCCTGGTCTCCGTCCTCGTCGGCGTCCTGGCGGGCCCCCTGGCCGGGGTCCTGGTCGCGCTGGAGGGAGGGGCCGGGTTCGTCATCTTCGTCACGAACGGCCAGCTGGGTGGTTGGGTCGCGGTCGTGCTGTGGATCGTGGCCGCGGGGGTCGCGGGGGCCATCGCCGACCGCTACCGGGAGACGGGCCACGAACGCGACATCGCGCATGCATCCGAACGACGCGCCCGCCAGGCCGCCGAATCCGAGTCGGCGCGCCTCGCGCATCTTCACAACCTGACCGGCCGCCTCGCGGACGCGGTCACGGTCCGCGATGTCTGCGGCGCTCTCGTCGACACCGCGATCGGATCGCTCGGCGCCGACGCGTCGGGCGTGGCGCTGCTCTCTCCCGACGGTGCCGAGCTCGAGCGGGTGGCCGCCCGCGGGTTCCCCGACGACGTGCTCGCGGCGTGGTCCCGCTTCCCTGCCGACACGCCCGTCATCGCGAGGGACGTGATCCGGGGGCGTTCGGTCGTCACGGTCGGAAGCGCCGAGGAGGCGCTCGAGCGGTACCCCTTGCTGGCCAGCTTCGGCGAGGGCTATCCGATCGGCGCCCAGGCCGCGGCGCCGTTGTTGGCGGGGGACGAGCTGCTCGGCGTCCTCGGCGTGAACTTCCGCGCGCCGAGGCGCTTCTCGCTCGAGGACGAGTCACTCCTGCTCGCGATCGGACGCCAATGCGGCCAGGCCATCGAACGCGCGCGCCTGTTCGAGGCCGAGCAGCGCGCGTTGCGACGCGCGTCGCGCCTGCAGGAGGTGACCGCCCGGCTCGCGCGGGCCGTGACCACGGAGGACGCCGCGAGAGCGATCCTGCGAGGTGCGACCGGCGGCGTCGGGGCGGACGCGGCGTCGATCGCCCTGGCGAGCGACGACGGGCGATCGCTGCGGGTCAGCCCCGGGCTCCTGTCGAGCGGGACGCTCCGGCTGCGGCCCCCGTTCGAGATCTCGATGAACGACCGCACCGTGCTCGCCCACGTCTATCGGAACGGCCGCGCGCTGTGGATCGCCTCCCCGGACGAATGGAAGTCGAGGTTCGAGGAGGGGTTCGCGACCCAGAGTGACCTCGGGCGTTGCGTGTACGCGGTTCCGATCGTGGCCAAGGGCGAGGCGATCGGCGCGCTGGCCGTCTACTTCCGGGAGGAGCGAGGGAAGCCGTCAGCCGAGGAGGCCGAGCTGATCAGCTCGTTCGCGCACCAGGCCGGGGTCGCCCTGGAACGGGCGCGCGCCTACGAGGTCGAGCACGAGGCCGCCATGACGCTGCAGCGCAACCTGATGCCCGAAGGGACCGGCTACTCGGCTACCGTCGACGTCGACGGACGCTACCTCCCGGCCACACGCGGGGTGCACGTGGGCGGGGACTGGTACGACATCGTCGACCGGCCGGACGGCACCGTCGCATTCGCCGTCGGCGACATCGCGGGCCACGGGCTCCAGGCCGCCGCGGCGATGGGGCAGGTCCGCAGCGCCTGGCGCGCGCTCGCGCTGTCGATGACGGAACCGAACGCGATCCTCGCTTCGCTCGATCGGTTCGCCGGAGGCGTGGACGGCGCCTTCTTCTCGACCATCCTCACGCTGTTGCTCGACCCGTCCCGGAACGAGCTGCGCTACGCCTCCGCCGGCCACCCGCCCGCCCTCGTGATCGAGCCGGACGGTTCGACGAGATTCCTCGAAGGTGGAAGGTCGGTGCCGCTCGGTCTGCCGTTCGACCTGCCCAGACCCCAGGCACAGGAGCGGCTCGGGAAGGGCTCGATCCTGGTCGTGTACACGGACGGCCTGGTCGAGCGCCGGGAGGAGCCGCTGGACCGGGGTCTCGAACGGCTCGCCGGGGTGGCCTCGCGCGTACGCGCCGGCTCGCTGACCGAGATCTCCGACGGGCTGCTCGAGCTGGTCGCCGACGATCGTCACGACGACGTCGCGCTCCTGACGATCGGACCCCGGCGCCCGGTGGAGGTGTTCCGCCGCACCTTCCCCGCGGATGCCCACGAGCTCGCCACGATGCGCGCCGACCTCCGCACGTGGCTCGAACGCTCCGGTCTGCCGACCGAGACCCGGGAAGACGTGGTGCTCGCATGCACGGAGGCGGCGACCAACGCCATCGAGCACGCGTACATCGGTCGCCGCGGCGACGTGCTGATCGAGGCCGAGTCCGAGGACGGGGCGCTCCAGGTCTCGGTGACCGACCACGGCCGGTGGCGTCATCCTCGCCCGGACGATTCGCGGGGTCGGGGCCTCGAGCTCGTTCGGGCGGTGATCGGAGACGTCGACGTGCAGCGGGGCGAGGGCGGCACCACGGTCCGGATGCGGGTCGGGATCCCGTGAGGTCGACCGAGCTCGCGACGATCGAGTTCGGGCAGGCCGAACGCGCGACCGTCGCCACGATCGGCGGCGAGGTCGACCTGTCCAACGCCGACCGGCTGCTCGACGAGCTGATGGCGCGCGTCGGCACGACGCCGTGGCTGATCCTCGATCTCACCGGATGCGCGTACATGGACAGCGCCGGCCTGCGGATGGTCGCTCGGGTCGACCAGCGATGCCGCACCGTAGGTGCCGGGCTCAGGGTGGTGGTGGACCCCGGAGGCTCGATCGATCGCGTACTCGAGATGACCCACATGAGTGAGGTGCTGACCGTCGACCCGCTCCTGCGGGACGCGCTCGGTGCGGCGCTCGAGGAGGTCGACGGTGCCGAGCCCGGCGTCGAGGGCGCCGACGAGGGAGCGATCGAGTCCTAGCTAGAAGGTGCGGGCGTCGGCCCGGGTGCGTGCGATGCTCTCGGCGGCGCCGCCTCGCAACAGCTCGGTGTCGCCCGCCGCACCCACGAACCGGAACCCCCTCCGAGCCATCTCGACCGCCCGCTCGATCGACGGTGCGTGGATGCCGGGGACGATGGCATGCTCGGAGGCGGCCCTCACGACCCGATCGAGCGCCTCGAGCAGATCGTGCGCGCCCAGGTCGGCGAAGCCCTCGAACCCGAGCGCGAGGCTCAGGTCGGCGGGGCCGACGTACACGCCGTCGAGCCCGGGCGTGGCACAGATCCCTTCGACGTTGGCCCACCCCGCCGCGGTCTCGATCTGCGCGAACGAGAGGATGGCGGCGTTCGCCGCGTCGGCCTGCTCTCGACCGGTCCCGAACGCCGATCTGACCGGCCCGTAGCTCCGAGCGCCGAGCGGTGGGTACCGGCAGTAGCGTACGAACGCGACCGCGTCCTCGGCGCTGTCCACCATCGGGCAGATCAAGCCGCGCGCCCCCAGGTCCAGCGCGCGCATCACGACCGCGGGATCGTTCCAGCCGAGGCGGACGAACGGGAGGGCGCCGGCGCGATCGATCTCGCCGACCACCTCGCCGAGGCGCTCGAGCGTGTGCTCGCCGTGCTGGAGGTCGACCGTCACGGCGTCGAAGCCGGCCGCCGCTAGGACCGAGGCCGCCGACGCGCCCCCGAACGTCGACCACGCGTTTAGCGCCACCTCGCCTGCGGCCCACCGCTCGCGAACTGGATCGGACATGGGGCGCATCGTAGACGCGATCGCGGGACCACGCGCCGATCGAATCCTCGGCAAGGACCCGTCACTCGTCGACAGGGAACCGCAAGCGCTCCGTTGGTTCCGAGGGGTACGTTCGAGTGGAAGGTCCGGAGCTCAGGTCCTTGACCCTCTCTCCGATCCGAGCTCCGGACCTTTCCACGTCGTCCTCGGTCCCGGTCGCCGCTCACCTCACCGAACGGTCGCCGATCACCTCACTGCGCGAGCGCGAGCCGGTCGATCGCGGGGAGGCCGGCGAACTGGTCGAAGCTCCACGCGACGATCCGGTCGGATGCGACGACCACGTTGTTGTCGAACAGATACGGGATCCACGGGGTCACGTCCTCCATCAGGTACTGGTCCAGCTCGGCCCAGCACTGGAGCCGCTCGTCACCCGAGAGCGGGATGCAGGCGTCGATCTGATCCTCGGCGCTCGGGACCTCGGTGGAGGGGTCGTACCCGCGCTCCTGCAGCATCTCGGGCGTGATGCCCACCATCGGATCGTTGCAGCACGACTCGGGGCCGATCGCGTCCCGGCTGAACAGCGGCGGGCCGAACGTGAAGCCGTCCGGATAGTCCTTTCCCCACGAGACGCTCGGGCACAGGCCCCACGGCGAGTTGGGGTCCTCGCACTTCGCGTACATCGTGGTGCGCTCGAACGTCTTCACGTCCAGCGTGATGCCGAGCGGCTCGAGGCTCTGCTGCAGCAACGCCGTCTGCTTGGGGTACGGGTC
>CBRGMI010000176.1:0-4389 GCA_967797495.1 uncultured bacterium | reverse complement strand
ACGCGCGAACCGGTCGTCGTCAACGAGGACATGGAGCGGCGGTGCATCGAGGCCGGCAACCCGCTCGCGATCGCCGGAGAACCGTCGCGGTCGTCCGTCTTCGTCCCCCTGCTGATCGGGAACCGAGGGTCGGGCGTGATCTCGCTCCACAACCTCGATCGCGAACACGCGTTCAGCGAGGCCGACGTCCGCCTGCTCACGACGCTCGCCGGCACCCTGAGCGTGGGGCTCGAGAACGCCCGGCTCTTCGAGGAGACGGGACAGCGCGCGGCCGAGCTCGCGATCATCAACAACGTCGGGCAGGCGCTGGCGGAACAGGTCGAGCTCGACGCGCTGATCGAGCGCCTCGGCGACCAGCTCCGTGAGGTGTTCAGCGCTGACCTCGTCTACGTCGCCTTGCACGACACCGCCACCGACATGATCGACTTCGCGTACTACAGCGAGGCAGGCGAGCGCCGCGCGAACCCCTCGTTCCGCTACGGCGAGGGACTTACGTCCAGGATCTTGCAGACGCGTGTGCCCTTGCTCCTCAATCGACCCGAGGCCTTCGAGGAGCTCGGCATCTCGGGGGTCGGCACGCCCGCGAAGTCGTACCTGGGGGTCCCCATCATCTCGAGCAGCACCGCGATCGGCGTGGTCAGCGTCCAGAGCATCGAGCAGGCGGGGCGTTTCGGTGAGGCCGATGCGCGCCTACTCTCGACGATCGCGACGAACGTGGGCGTCGCGATCCAGAACGCCCGTCTGTACCAGGAAACGGGACGCCGGGCGAGCGAGATGGCGTCGCTCGCGCAGCTCGGGCGCGAGGTGGGCGGCCTCCTCGAGCTCGGCCCGATCCTGGGCCGGATCGCCGAACGCGCTCGCGAGCTGCTGGAGGCCGACACGAGCGCCGTGTTCCTCCAGGAGGAGGGCGGCGAGCGCTTCCTGCCCGCGGTCGCGCTCGGCGAGCTGGCCGAACCCCTCCTACAGGACGCGATCACGCCGGGTGAGGGGATCGTCGGCGACCTCGCCGCCCGCGGCGCCGCCGAGTTCGTGAACGATGTGGGCGGCGACCCGAGGGCCGTACACATCCCGGGATCGGGCGACGACATGGAGGAGCGCCTGATGGCCGCCCCGCTCCTCGCCCGCGGGCGCGTGATCGGCATGATGGCCGTCTGGCGGACGGCCCCCGCGTCCCTGTTCACGGTCGACGACCTCAACTTCCTCGTCGGTCTGTCGCAGCAGGCGGCGATCGCGATCGAGAACGCGCGCCTGTTCGCCGAGGTGAAGGAGGCGCGGGAGGTCGCCGACGCCGCGAACGAGTCCAAGAGCGCGTTCCTGGCGACGATGAGCCACGAGATCCGCACGCCGATGAACGCGATCATCGGGATGAGCGGCCTGCTGGGCGAGACCGAGCTCGACTCCGAGCAGCGCGAGTACGCCTCGACGATCTCGCGCAGCGGCGAGGCGCTGCTCGCGATCATCAACGACATCCTCGATTTCTCGAAGATCGAGGCGGGGCGGATGGAGCTCGAGGTGGCGCCGTTCGACCTACGCGAGTGCATCGAGGCGGTCGTCGACCTGATCGGGCCGATCGCACAGCGCAAGGGCCTCGAGATCGCGTATGGGATCGAACCCGGAACGCCGGAGACCGCGGTCGGCGACGCGAGCCGGCTCCGGCAAGTCCTGCTCAACCTGCTGAATAATGCCGTGAAGTTCACCGACGAGGGCGAGATCGCCGTCCACGTCGAGCAGGCGGGATCGCCGTCGCCGGACCGGATCGCGTTCCACGTGTCGATCCGGGACACGGGGGTCGGGATCCCGCCCGACCGCATAGACCGTCTCTTCCAGTCCTTCACACAGGTGGACGCCTCGACCAGCCGCAGGTTCGGTGGGACGGGCCTCGGGCTCGCGATCAGCCGCCGGCTCGCCGAGCTGATGGGCGGCACCGTGACCGCGGAGAGCAGCGGCGTCCCGGGTGCGGGGAGCGCGTTCCACGTGACGTTCGAGGCGGGGGTGACCGACATGACGCCCACGGCCTTGCGCAGGGACGGCTCGTACGCGGGGCGCCGCGCGCTGATCGTGGACGACAACGCGACGAACCTCCTGCTGATGACCGCGCTGCTGTCGGCCTGGGGTGTCGAGACGACGAGTGCGTCCTCGGCCGAGGAGGCGCTCGTCGCGATCGAGCAGGGCGGGTTCGACGTCGCGATCCTCGACATGCTCATGCCGGGGGTGGACGGGCTCGATCTCGCGACCCGCTTGCGTAAGCTCGCGCCCGAGCTGCCGATGATTCTCGCGTCGTCGGTCCCACGGCACGACGTCGCGAGCGACCCACGGTGGGGTGCCGCCGGCATCGGCGCGGTCATCGTCAAGCCCATCAAGGCGTCGGCCCTTCACAGCGCGCTCGCGATCGCGCTGGACCTGGGATCCGCTGCGGAGGAGGCCCGCGACCAGGCCGGGGGACTCCTCGATCCAGAGCTCGCGACCAGGCATCCGCTCCGGATCCTGGTCGCGGAGGACAACGTCGTGAACCAGCGGCTCGCGCTCAGGCTGTTGGAGAAGCTCGGGTACCGGGCCGACGTCGTCGCCAACGGGCTCGAGGCGCTCGAGGCGGTCCAACGCCAGCGTTACGACCTGGTCCTGATGGACGTGCAGATGCCCGAGATGGACGGGGTCGAAGCAACCCGGCTCATCCTCGAGCGGTGGAGCGACGGTGAACAGCCGTGGATCGTCGCGATGACCGCGGAGGTCATGCGCGGCGACCGTGAGGGGTTCCTTGCCGCCGGGATGAACGACTACGTCGCGAAGCCGATCCGCCCCCAGGAGCTGATCGCCGCGATCGCGCGCACCCCGAGCCGCACGCGTGCGGTCGCCGCGAGCGATGCCGAGGCGGCGGGCCCGCCGGTCGATGCCGCGGTCCTTGCCCGGCTCGCCGAGAGCATGGGCGGCGACGACGCCTTCGTGGCCGAGTTGATCGATCAGTTCGTGACGGACTCGCCCGCGCTGGTGGCGGCCGCTCAGAAGGGGCTTGAGGCTGGCGACGCCGACGAGGTGCGTCGGGCGGCGCACACCCTCAAGTCGAACGCCGCGACGTTCGGCGCGAACGAGCTCGCCGACCGCAGCAGCCGGCTTGAGGCCGCCGCGAAGACGGGCGACCTCGAGGACGGACTCGACCGGCTCGAGGCCATCGACGAGGAGCTGGGCCGCGTCCACGCCGCGCTCCGCGCAACCAAGGTGTAGGAACGCCCCCGCGGCACGGCGCTCCCCCCTCAGTTCCCGTACTGGCGGGTCTCGGGGCGTTCGAGGAGCAGGACGACGGCCCGGCGCTCCGCGACCGGTCGGTGCTCGATGCCTCGAGGGACGACGTAGACGTCCCCGATGACCAGCTCGACGGGTTCACCGTCCTGGACCTCGATCCGGAATTCACCCTCCCAGCACAGGAACAGCTCGTCCTCGTCGTGGTGGTGCCACGGGAACTCTCCCTCGATCGCCGCGATGCGGACCACCGCGTCGTTCACGACGACGAGGTCGGTCGGCTCGAAGGGACGAACCCGACCCTTCGCCGCGGCGGGGATCGAGATCGGCGCCCTTGCGAACTCGACGTCGGTCACGTCACGCTCCCGAGCACGAGGACAGGTCTAGCAGACGCCGTCGACGGCGTCCTCCGGAACTCGAGCGGCTCCCTCCGTTCTTGACGAACCGATCCCGGTTCCCGTGGTTCGGGTTCGGGATCGAGGGGGAAAAGCACGCAGGAGGAATGGGCAAAGGAGAAGGAGGGAGTCATGAAGGTCGAGGACGGAGCTGTCAGGTTCGAGGAGGGAGCTATGGGAATGGATGAAGGAGCCATCAGGGTCGAGGAGGGAGCCATCAGGATCGAGGAGCCGGCCAAGAGGTCCGAGCACGTTTCCAAGATCGGGCCGTGCCTGTGGTTCGACGACCAGGCCGAGCCGGCCGCGGACTTCTACGTCAAGGTGTTCTCCGCCCGGAGGGCCACGGCCGGCGACGGCGGCGAGTCCAAGATCTTGGGGATCTCCCGGTACGGCGACGCCGGACCCGGGCCGGCGGGCACCGTGATGACCGTGGACTTCCTGCTCGAGGGGCAGGAGTTCGTCGCGCTGAACGGCGGTCCCGAGTTCACCTTCACACCCGCGATCTCGTTCATCGTGAACTGCGAGACGCAGGACGAGGTCGACGGCCTGTGGGAGACCCTGTCCCAGGGTGGCACCCAGGGCGAGTGCGGGTGGCTGGAGGACAAGTTCGGCGTGTCGTGGCAGATCGTCCCGACGGCCCTCGGAGAGCTGCTCGCCGACCCCGATCCCGAACGCACCCAGCGCGTGATGCGCGCGATGCTCGAGATGCGCAAGCTCGACATCGCCGGTTTGGAGCGAGCCGCCGAAGCCGCGTAGGCGA
>CBRGMI010000175.1:0-4406 GCA_967797495.1 uncultured bacterium | reverse complement strand
GGCATCGATGCGTCGCATCCCGATCTGGCGCCGAACTTCAACGCGGACCTCAGCCGGAACTTCACCACCGACATCCCACTGATCGATGGGCCGTGCAACCAGGAACCCGATCATTCGTGTCAGGATCCGCCCGACGTAGATGAGGGCGGTCACGGCTCACACGTCGCCGGCACCGTCGGCGCGGCACTCAACGGCCTCGGTATCGCCGGGGTCGCACCGGACGTGAGCCTGGTCAACCTCCGCGCCGGACAGGATTCCGGCTTTTTCTTCCTCTTCGAGACCCTCGCCGCGCTCACGTACGCGGCCGACAACGGCATCGACGTCGTGAACATGAGCTTCTTCACCGACCCGTGGCTCTTCAACTGCCGCGACAACCCGCTGGACTCGCCCACCGAGCAGGCGGAGCAGGCGACGATCATCGACTCGACCAACGCCGTGTTGGAGTACGCGCATGCTAACGGCGTGACCTTGATCGCGGCGGAGGGCAACGAGCACACGGATCTGGGGAACCCAACGGACGATGGAATCAGCCCGGACTTCCCGCCCGGTACGGAGAAGGTGCGCGACAACATCGACAATGACTGCATGATCATCCCGACCGAGGGCAACCACGTGATCTCAGTCAGCGCGCTCGGATCGACAGGCCGCAAGTCGTACTACTCCAACTACGGGCTCGAACAGACCGTTGTGTCGGCTCCCGGCGGTGACCGCCGCGAGTTCTTCGGCACGAGCCGATACAACACCGCGGGGCTCCGCGTCCTGTCGACGTACCCCGCGGAGCTCGCGATGGAGGAGAAGCTGATCACGCGGAACTTCAAACCCAGGACGTCGCTCGCGGTCGTCGATTGTGAGGAGGGCAAGCCGAGCCCGAGCACCTGCGGCGTCTACGTCTACCTGCAGGGGACCTCGATGGCATCGCCTCATGCCGTCGGCGTCGCCGCGCTGATCATCGCCGCGATCGGGAGTGGTACGGGAGCCGAGTTCGGTGCCGATCCCGACGCGGTCGAGGCCGACCTTCGGGCCACCGCGACCAACGCCGATGCCTTCTTCACGGCGTTCAGTGGCGATGACTGGCGAGACTTCTGCCCGGTGCCGCCGACTAAGTTCCACTACGACGACACCACCCTGCCCGTCGATCCCCCGGACTGGGACGCTTTGTGCGCGGGCACCGCTGACCTGAACGGTTTCTACGGGGACGGCGTCGTGAATGCCGAGGAGGCGGCGGGCTTGTAGCCGATTCCTCGCACGTTCGTTCGAGACCGCCCCGGCCTATCCGGGGCGGTCTCGCGTCTAGCCTTCGAACGACAACGCGGCGCCCAGAACGTGCTCGACCTCCGCAGAGCCGTGATCGGTCCCAAGGGTCCACAGCTCGTAACCGCTCGGAGGCAGCCACACCCCCTGGTCGAGCATGTGGTGGAAGAAGCGGGCATAGCGCTGGTGGTCCGAGGCCTTCGCATCCGCGAAGTCACGCACCGGTCCCGCCGAGAAGAAGAGGCTGAGCATCGATCCGGCTCGGTTCACCGTGAGCGGCTCACCTCGCGCCGTGAAGCGCTCGGACAGCCCGTCGGCGAGGGCGATCGCCGTCTCCGTGAGGGCGGGATAGGGGTCGAGCTCTTCGGCCAGCCCGAGTGCCGCAATGCCCGCCGCGACCGCGACGGGGTTCCCGGACAGCGTGCCGGCCTGGTAGACCGGGCCGACGGGCGCGAGACGCTCCATCACGTCGCGGCGGCCGCCGAACGCCGCGCACGGGAACCCGCCACCCATCACCTTGCCGAGGATCGTGAGGTCCGGCGTGACCGCGTACACGCCCTGGGCGCCGCCGAACGCGATGCGGAACCCGGTGATCACCTCGTCGAACACGAGCAGCGCGCCGCTCGCGGTGCAGAGGTCGCGGAGGCGTTCGAGGAATCCGGGCTCGGGCGGCACGACGCCCATGTTGGCCGCGACGGGTTCGACGATGACCGCCGCGATCGCTTCGCCGTGGCGCCCGACGGCCTCGTCCAATGCCTCGACGTCGTTGTAGCTCAGGGTGATCGTGTCGCGCGCCGCTCCCTCGGTCACGCCCGGCGAGCCGGGGATCCCGAGCGTCGCAACCCCGCTCCCGGCGCCCGCCGCGAGCAGCGCGTCCGAGTGCCCGTGGTAGCAGCCCTCGAACTTCACAACCAGATCGCGGCCGGTGAACCCGCGCGCCAGGCGGATCGCGCTCATCGCGGCCTCGGTCCCGCTCGAGACGAGCCGGATCATCTCGATCGAGGGCATCGCCGCCCTGATGCGTTCGGCGAGCTCGACCTCGGCTTCGGTGGGGGCGCCGAACGTGGTCCCGCGCTCCGCGGCCGCACGCGCCGCCTCCACGATCTCGAGCCGCGCGTGGCCGAACAGGAGCGCGCCCCAGGATTGGACGAGGTCGACGTACCGGTTGCCGTCGGCGTCGACGACGTACGCGCCCTCGCCCCGAACCACGAACCGCGGGGTCCCGCCTACGGCGCCGAACGCGCGCACGGGCGAGTTCACTCCGCCGGGGATCGCGCGTCGGGCGCGCTCGAACAGCTCCTGGGATCTGGTCACGCGACGCCGATGCTATCCGCGACCGTCGGGTTCGATCGTGGACGATCGCATCGGCGCTTGCGGCTGCGGCTACCCTGCTACCCGGTGGAGACCGAGCGGGTCGATATCGAGACGCCTCGCGGGGCGCTGCCGGTCTTCGTGGTGACGCCCGTGGACTGGCCACCGGGGCCGGCGGTCGTCGTGATCCAGGAGTGGTGGGGTCTGAACGAGCAGATCCGAGGCGTCGCTCGACGGGTGGCAGAGGGGGGCTTCGCCGCCCTCGTGCCCGATCTGTACCGAGGCAGGCAGACCGACGAGCCCGACGAAGCGCGCAAGCTCGCGATGGAGCTGGACCGGACGAAGGCCGTGGCGGACGCGAGCGCAGCCATCGGATGGCTGTTGGAGCGAGGAGCGACCGGGGTGGGCGTGGTCGGGTTCTGCATGGGCGGCGGGATCGTCTGGGAGCTCGCACGGTCCGAGGCGCGTCTCGGTGCGGCCGTCCCCTTCTACGGCGGCGTCGACTTCCGGGCCGGCGGGCCGGCCATCGTGCCGTTCCAGGCGCACTACGGGACCCAGGACCGGTTCCCGCAGGAGATGGTCGAGGCCATCGATGCCCACCGCTCGGACGTTCCCGGGAGCGAGCTCCATCGGTACGAGGGGGCCGGCCACGCGTTCATGAACGAGGAGGACGACGGCTACCGATCGGATGCCGCCGCGATCGCCTGGGGACGGATGCTCTCGTTCTTCCGGTCGCGGCTGGGCTAACGGCCCTCAGGACGACAGCCAGTCGGCGGCGTCCCTGGCGTGGTACGTGAGGACCAGGTCGGCGCCCGCGCGACGGATCGAGGTGAGCACCTCGAGCACGGCCGTGCGTTCGTCGAGCCACCCGTTCTGGGCGGCCGCCTTCAGCATCGCGTACTCGCCCGAGACGTTGTACGCGGCCATCGGGAACCGCGTCCGGTCCCTGGCGCGGCGGATCACGTCGAGATAGGGGAGCGCGGGCTTGACCATCACGACGTCGGCGCCCTGCTCGATGTCGGCCTCGATCTCGCGGATCGCCTCGTCGGCGTTCGGCGGGTCCATCTGGTAGCCCGTGCGGTCGCCGAAGCGCGGAGCGCACTCGGCCGCCTCGCGGAACGGGCCGTAGAACGCGGAGGCGAACTTCGCCGCGTACGCCAGGATCCCCACGCCTTCGAACCCGCCCGCGTCGAGCTCGTCGCGGATCGCGGCGACCTGGCCGTCCATCATGCCGCTGGGTCCGACGAGGTGGGCCCCGGCCTCCGCTTGCGCGGTCGCGATCCGCCGGTACCGGTCGAGCGTCGCGTCGTTGTCGACCTGCCCGTGCTCGTCGAGCACACCGCAGTGGCCGTGGTCGGTATATTCGTCCAGGCACAGGTCGGCGATCACCACGTGGTCGTCGCCGAGTTCCTCCCGCAGCACGCGGAGCGCCCGCTGCGCGATCCCGTCCGGGTTCCACGCCTGCGAACCCTCCGCGTCCTTGCGTTCGGGGACGCCGAACAGCATGAACGCGAGCACGCCCCTGCTCGCGATCTCGGACGCCTCCTTGCGCAGGGACTCGAGCGTGTGCTGGGACTGTCCCGGCATCGAGGCGATCGGCACCGGTTCGGACACGCCCTCCTTCACGAACAGGGGAGCGACGAGGTGCCGCGGCGCGAGATCGGTCTCGCGGATCAGCGCTCTGAGTGCGGGTGTTCGGCGCATCCGGCGCGGCCGTCGCCGAAGGGGATCGCTCATCGGGATGGATGCTACCGCGGGGCGAGTGCCCGCTCGACGGCGCCGACCAGGCCCTCGACCGTGTGCGGGTTCGCGACCGCGTGCACGCGCAGGCCGTGCTCGCGCGC
>CBRGMI010000174.1:0-4409 GCA_967797495.1 uncultured bacterium | reverse complement strand
GCGAAGGCCAAGGCCGTGCGCCCGGTGGCCGAGAAGCTGATCACGTTCGCCAAGAAGGGCGACGTGGCGGCGCGCCGCGAGGTCCTCAAGCAGATCCCGGACCGCGACATCGTCCACAAGCTGTTCAGCGACATCGGCCCGCGCTTCGCCGAGCGCAACGGCGGCTACACCCGGATCCTCAAGCTGGGGCAGCGGCAGGGGGACGGGGCTCCGATGGCTCGGATCGAGCTCGTCGGGTCCGAGTAGGCCATCCGGCCGTGATCGTTCGACTCGGGCTCGCCTACGACGGCACAGGGTTTCGGGGGTGGGCGAAGAACCGAGGGGAACGAACGGTGGAGGGCGTCCTCTCCCAAGCGCTCGGCCGAGTCCTCGGTGACGAGCCCAAGCTGTCCGTCGCTGGGCGAACCGACGCCGGCGTGCACGCTCGGGGGCAGGTGGCGTCGTTCCTCGCGGACGACGACGTCGATCTCGAGCGGCTCCAGCGGTCGATCAACGGGATCCTTGGGCCCGAGATCGTCGCCGAAGACGTTCGGCGGGCGCCCGATGGGTTCGATGCGAGGTTCTCGGCGACCGCTCGCGAGTACCGGTACCGGATCGGAACGGGGGCGTGGCCGGATCCGTTCGAGGCTCGGTTCGTCTGGCATCGGCCGGGATCGCTCGCCGTCACACCGATGCGGGCGGCAGCGCGTCCGCTCATGGGCGAGCACGATTTCGCGTCCTTCTGCCGGCGGCCGCAGTCAGGCGGCACGGTTCGGCGGCTGGAACGGCTCTCGATCGCGCGTGCGGGCGATCGGGTCGAGATCTCGGCGCGGGCGAACGCCTTCCTTCACCAGATGGTGCGCGCGCTCGTCGGGACGCTCGTCGCCCTGGGGGACGGCCGGGTCCAGCCGGGCTCCGTCCGGGAGATGCTCATGGCGCGCGACCGCGGCCGAACCCCCCAGATGGCGCCCGCGCACGGGCTCACGCTCGAGCGCGTGATCTACGGCCGGCGCGACTAGGAGAGCACTCGGTAGAGTCGCCAGCGATCCGGGACGCCCTTTAGCTCATGCTCGCCCCGATCCTCGAAGACGAGCCCTGAACCGGCGACCAGGTCCTTGACGGTCTGCGAGGCCAGCACCTCCGATGGGCCCGCTGCAGCGCCGACCCGAGCACCGATATTCACCGCGATGCCGCCCACCTTGCCGTCGATCGTTTCGACTTCGCCGGTATGCACCCCTGCACGGATCTCCAGCCCGAGCGGTTGTAGGGCCTCCGCGATCGATTGCGCGCATCGGATCGCCCGAGCGGGCCCGTCGAACGTCGCGAGGAAGCCGTCCCCGGCCGTGTCGACCTCCTGGCCGCGGTATCGCCCGAGCATTCCGCGGACGACCGCATGATGTCGCTCCAGGAGCTCGCGCCATCTCCGGTCGCCAAGCTCGGCGGCCTTGGTCGTCGAGCCGACGATGTCCGTGAACATCACCGTGGCGAGTACGCGATCGAACCTTGCCTCTTCCTCGATCAGTTCGCGTACGAAGCTTCCGATCTCCTTGAGGATCCCATCGGCTCTGCCGTACCAATGGGGCCAATTGAGGCCCCCCTGGTCGGGGGTCTCGACGAGCCTGGCCCCCGGGATCCGCGAGGCCGCGAAGCGCCCATTCCGGGGGTCTGAGTCACCCACTCCATTCGGATCGACCAGGATCAAGGTCGGGACCCGCACCAGCGGCAGCACGGCACGAACGTCGGTGGCGAGGAATCGTCGGAACTCGCCGATGACCGCACCTGGTGCGACCGACCCACGCACGTACTTCAGGAACCAGTCTCGTTCGGGGTGATCTTCCGGTCCCTCCCACCAACTGGGCTGGGGGAATTGGTCGCGGACACGCTGGAAGAAGGTCTCCCATTCGGGGAGCGTGTTCGATCCCGGAACATCGTCCGTCTCCGTGAAGGTGACGAGCGGATCGGCCAGGATCAGGGCCGCGACGCGGTCGGGGTAGCTCGCGGCGAACAAGACGGCGAGCGTGGCGCATTCGATCGTCGCGAACAGCACGGGTCGTTCAGATCCCACAGCTGCGGTCACGGCGAGCAGGTCGTCGGTCAACGCTTCGAAAGGGGGGACGTCGTGCGGCGAGAATCGATCGGAGCAGCCCCATCCTCGCCGGTCGGTGAAGATCAGCCGACCGTGGGCCGACAGCCGCCGGATGAACCCCGCCAGATAGGGACTCTCCCACGCCAGGTCGATGTTCGAGGTCCAGCCCTGCAGGTAGATCAGGTCGATGGATCCTTCGCCCACGACCTGGTAGGCGAGCGCAATATCGCCGTTCCACGCGTACAAGGTCTGAGGCCGTTCCACCCCCGCATCCTTCATCGATGACACGAGGGGTCGCAAGGGCAGGATCCAAGGCGATTTGACCCACCACCGCCCCCCCGCACACCATCTCGACATGGACGTCCTCCTTCCTCGGACCCTCGACGAGGCGCTCGAGATGGCCGCCGAGAACCCTGAGGTCGTCCCGATCGCCGGCGGGACCGACGTGATGGTCGAGCTCAACATGGACCTCGGTCGCCCCGAGACCCTGATGGACATCTCTCGCCTTCCCGAACTGCAGGAGATCCGCCGCGAGATCGGCCATCTCTTCCTCGGGGCAGGCGTGACCTACACCCGGATCATGCGCGAGCTGCCCCAGCACACGGCGCTCGTCCAGGCCTCGCGTTCGGTGGGGTCGCCGCAGATCCGCAACCGGGGAACCGTAGGCGGGAACCTCGGGACCGGCTCGCCGGCCGGAGACGCGCTCCCGGTGCTCGCGGCGTGGGACGCCGAGGTCGTGCTGGGGCGGGCGGACGGCACGACGCGCTCGGTGCCGTGGAGGGAGTTCCTGACCGGCGTGAAGAAGACCTCTCGCGAGCCCGGCGAGCTGATCCTCGGCGCGCGCTGGAGCGTGCCGAGAGGTCCCGGGTCGTTCTCCAAGATCGGGACCCGGAACGCCATGGTGATCGCGGTCGCGAACCTGTGCCTCCAGCTGGACGAGCTCACGCGCTCGGTGCGGGTCGCGCTCGGGTCGGTCGCGCCGACGGTCGTTCGCGCTCAAGCCGCCGAGACCTTTGCGGCGCAAGCCCTTCAAGATTCCGGTGTATGGGATGATCCCCGCGTGCAGCTCGGCTCGAACGTGATCGAGCGCTTCGGCGAGCTCGTCGCGGAGGCCGCGAACCCGATCGACGACGTCCGAGGCACGAGCGTGTACCGGCGGCACGCCGTCGAAGTGTTGGCGCGGAGGGCGCTCGGTTGGGCGCTGGCCGGTCGGGCGGCCGGCTGATGCTCGTCCGGACGAACGTGAACGGCGAGTGGCGCGAGTCCGACGTCTGGCCGGGCTCGAGCCTGCTCTACCTGCTGCGCGAGCACCTCGGGCTCCCGGGTTCGAAGAACGCCTGCGAGCAGGGCGAGTGCGGCTCGTGTTCGGTGTGGCTCGACGGCGAGCTCGTGTGCGCGTGCCTGGTCCTTGCCGCGCAGGCGCACGAGCGCGAGGTGCGGACGGTCGAGGGGCTCGCGGCCGGCGAGGCGATGCATCCGGTGCAGGAGGCGTTCGTCGAGACCGGGGCGGTCCAGTGCGGGTTCTGCACGCCGGGGTTCGTCGTCGCGGTCGACGATCTCCTCGAACAGATCCCCGAACCACCGGAGGCCGCGGTCCGCGAGGCGCTGTCGGGCAACCTGTGCCGCTGCACGGGATACGAGAAGATCCTGGAAGCCGTCCGGCTCGCCTCGGACCGGACGCGGATCCGGGAGGACGAGCTGTGAGCGAGCGGGTCGGCGAGCGGACGCGCGAGGGCGTGGGCGTCTCGGTCCCGCGGATCGACGGCGTCCCGAAGGTCAAGGGGCAGTTCGCGTACGGCAGCGACCTGTGGGCCGACGAGATGCTGTGGGGACACACGCTCCGAAGCCCGCACCCGCACGCGCGGGTCCGCTCGATCGAGATCGGGGAGGCGGTCGCGAGCCCCGGCGTATACGCGGTCCTGCTCGCGGACGACGTGCCGGGCTCGCGCTTCTACGGGCTCGAGTTCGCGGACCAGCCGGTGCTCGCGTGGGAGATCGTTCGCTACGTCGGCGAGCCGGTGGCGCTCGTCGCCGCCGAGCATCCCGAGCTTGCCCGTCGGGCCGCCGAGAAGATCGTCGTGGACTACGAGCCGCTGCCGGCCGTGGTCGACATGCAGAAGGCGCTCGACCCCGCCGCGCCGCGGGTGCACCCGTTCGGCAACGTGCTGCACGAGGTGCGCGTCGAGCACGGCGACCCGGACGCGGGTGCCGAGGTCTGGGTCGAGGGGTACTACGAGACAGGGATGCAGGACCAGGCGCCGCTCGGGCCCGAGGCCGGGATGGCGGTGCCCGCCGAGGACGGCGGGATCGACCTGTTCGTCGCGACGCAGTGGCTCCACATCGA
>CBRGMI010000173.1:0-4409 GCA_967797495.1 uncultured bacterium | reverse complement strand
GCCGGTCTACGCTCACCGCCTCCCGGCGTCAATCCCCGTTCGGAGCTACATCCCGAGCGCCGAGCGAAGCCCCGCCGCGTCGTCGGAGGAGAAGACCACCCGCGAGCGAGAGGCCACGTAGCAGGCCGCGAGGTTCACGCCGGCGGCGCCGACCGCCTCGGCGAGCTCGGCCAGTTTGCCGGGCCGGTCTTCGCTGGAGACGTCGACGATCACGGCCTCGCGCTCGCCCTCGAGCGTTGCGCCCGCTCCCTCGAGCGCGGTCCGCGCGGCACCGGCGTCCTCGACCAGCAGATGGACGTGGCCGTGCCCGCCGCCCCCCAGACCCGCGATGCCCTCGATGTTCACGCCGGCATCCCCGAGCGCCTTCGCGGCCTTCGCGAGACCGCCCGGCTCGTCGGGCAGCGAGATCGACAGATCGGTCGCCATCCGGACCCTCCTCTCCCGTGTGAGGACCGGTCCTATCCCGACGGAACCCACGGCGTCAAGCCGCTAGCATCCCTCGCGTGCGTGTGGCCGAGCGATGGTTCGAGCACGAGGAGGTCGACGAGGGCGTCCTGCGGATCCGGGAATCGCACGTCGACCCGTTCCTGCAGGCGAACATGTTCCTGATCCGCGGCCGCGACCGCGACGTCCTCATCGACACCGGCCTGGGGATCGGGTCCCTGCGAGGCGAGCTGGCCGACCTGTTCGAACGACCGACGATCGCCGTGGCGACGCATCGGCACTTCGACCACACCGGCGGGCTGTACGAGTTCGAGGAGGTCGTCGTGCACCGCGACGACGCCGACGCGGTCGCGAGCGCGGAGGGGTTCGCCTCGCTCGTGATCGAGGATTACCGGCCCGAGGAGCTCTCTGGCTACGAGCCTCCGGAGTCGTTGCTCACCGCCCTGCCGCGTGAAAGCTATGAGCTCGCCTCCTACGCGGTGACGCCGATCGCCCCCACGCGCATCGTCGACGACGGCGACGAGATCGATCTCGGGGACCGGGCGTTCAGGGTCCTGCACCTCCCCGGTCACACGCCCGGCGAGATCGGCCTGTGGGAGGCGGACACGCGAACGCTGTTCTCGGGCGACTGCGTCTACGAGAGCGGCGTCCTGCTCGACGAGTTGCCCGAGTCCGACGTGCCCGCCTACGTCTGGAGCATGGTCCGGCTGCGCGACCTCCCGGTTCGGATCGTGCACGGCGGCCACGACGACAGCTTCGGACGCGAGCGCCTGGTCGAGCTGATCGACGAGTACGTGCGGAAGCGGGGATGAAGCCGATCTTCTTCGCGACGCGGAGGGAGCTTCGGGCGTGGCTCGACGAGCACCACGAGACGGCCACCGAACTCTGGGTGGGGCTCCACAAGAAGGGATCCGGCCGCCCGAGCCTCACCTGGCCGGAGGTCGTGGATGAGTGCCTGTGCTTCGGATGGATCGACGGGCTCCGGCATGGCATCGACGCGCAGAGCTACATGAACCGGATCACGCCAAGGAAGCCGAACAGCAACTGGAGCGCGGTGAACGTTCGCCGCGTCGAGGAGCTCACGAGGCAGCGGCGCATGCGGGCCGCCGGCTTGAAGGCGTTCCGGGAACGCCGAGAGGACAAGACTGCCACCTACTCGTACGAGCAGCGACACCAGGCGAAGCTCGACCCGCCCCAGGAGCGGAGGTTCCGGTCGAAGAAGCAGGCCTGGGAGTGGTTCCAGACACAGCCGAAGGGCTACCGGACCACCGCCGTCTACTGGGTGATGAGCGCGAAGAGACCCGAGACGCGCGAGCGGCGGCTCGACACGCTGATCGGGGACTCGGCGAAGGGACGGATGGTCCCGCCGCTTCGACGCCGGACCGGGAGGGATCGCACCTGAACCTCAGGTGACCGGACCGAGTCGGGTCCAGGTCTGGGCGGCGAAGAACATCGATGCAACGCGGCCGTCCGGGAGCCGACGGAAGACCGCGGGCTCGCCGGACTCTCGCACACCGGCGTCGACGGCGAAGACGTCCGGGTCCTCGCTGGAGCTGAGGGTCGGACGCCAGGTCGGATCGGTCGGGTCCACGATCGTCAACTTCCCGTCGCGCCATTCGAGCCGGATCACCCATCCCGACTCCGGGTCGATGTAGAGACCGAGCAATGGTCGGTTCGCCTCGGGTGTCGGCGTCGCCGGCTCGATCTTCGGGACGGACGCCAGCACGGCTGCTCGAGCCACCATCGCGAGGTCCATCGACAGGCGCGATGCGTCGGCATCGCCGTTGAGCAGTGCGATGGCTCCGATCCGTTCCTTCGGGTCGAAACAGACGTTGGCCTTGAATCCGTGGATGCTGCCACCGTGCTGGATCCAGATCACGTCGTCGCGCCGGCGCGCGTACCAAGCGATCCCCCAGGCCTCGGTCCACGCCTCGTCGCCGAGGTATCGCGGACGATGCATCTCCTCGAGCGTCGAGGCATCGAGGACCGTGTCGAGGCGAGATCCCGTCGAACCCATCTGGAAGGAGATCCACCGTCCGAGATCCTCGAGGCACGACCACAGGCCGCCCTCGGCCCAGTCCGCCGGGGGCACCGAGGCGACGGCGAGCTCGTCTGTGAGGGACGCCAAGGCGTAGCCGGTCGCGCACCGGTCCAGGAGCGGCTCGGGCAGCGGCTCGAACGCCGTCCCGTGCAGCTCCAACGGCTCGATGATCTCCCGGCGCACGTGTTCGACGTAAGCCACGCCACTCACGCGGGCGACGATCTCGCCGAGCAACTGATAGGCGAGGTTCGAGTACTTCTGGTGGGAGCTCGGAGGGATGCGGGTCCCAGTCTCGGAAACGCGCGCGAGGTTCCGGTTCACGTCGCCCTCGTAGCTCGGGAGCGCCCAGTCGGTGCCGGGAGGGTCCCCCGCGAGTCCCGACTCGTGCGAAAGCATCCGACGGATCGTGACGGTCTCGATGGGCCCGAAGGGACTCGATGCGCCCCGAAGCTCGGGAATGAACGTGACCGCGGCGTCGTCGAGGTCGAGCAGCCCTCGATCCCGCAGCTGCATGATCGCGGTGCCCGTGAACGTCTTGGTGATCGAGGCGATCCTGTACAGGGTGGTCGCTTCGGGCGTCCGCGTCGCCGCCACATCCGCGAACCCGATACCCGCCGACCACACCAGCGCCTCCCCGTGCACGATCCCCACCGAGGCGCCGGCCACCCGCTGCTCCTTGACGAACGCAGCGGCCTTCGCCTCCAGCTGTGCGGCGACGTCAACCACCGGGCTCCCCATCCGCGCCCCTTTCGACCCGGGCCCAACCCTACCGTCAACCAGTTTCCGGACCGCTAGAGGTGCGAGCGGAGGCCCCAGAGCTCCGGGAAGAACCGTTTGCTCAGCGTCGAACGCAGGTACTCCACGCCGGAGGAGCCGCCGGTCCCCGACTTGGCGCCGATCTCGCGCTCGACCATCAGCACGTGGTGGTACCGCCACTGCGCGAACCCCTCGTCGTGGTCGAGCAGACGCTCGGCCACGGCGAACAGCGGGGCGTGCTCGGGCTCGCGGGCCATCCGCAGCAGGCTCTCGCGCCGTGCGTCCTGGTCGTCCGTCGGCATGTCGAGGCCGCGGCGTTCGAGCAGGGAAACGAACCCGTCCCACACCGTCGGCTCGTCGAGCCGGCGCGCCAGCCGTTCCAGCTCGTCCGATGAGGCGGCGAGGTCGCGGAGGTACCCGGGCTGCTTGAGCCCGGAGAGGAACTCGACCTCGCGGAACTGGGCCGACTGGAAGCCGGACGCCGGGGTGAGCAACGAGCGGAACTCGAGGAAGTCCTGCGGGGTCATGGTCTCGAGCACCTCGATGTGATCGATCAGCACGCGCTCGATGGCGTGGACCCGCGTGAGGTAGTGGCGCGCGCGCTCGGCGTCGTCCTCGAACATCCGGTCGCGTACGGACTCGAGCTCGAAGATCAGCTGCTTGAACCACAGCTCGTACGCCTGGTGCACGACGATGAACAGCAGCTCGTCGTGCACGGGGGGATCCGAACGCAGCCTCTGGAGCGAGATGAGCTCGGGCACGGCCAGGTACTCGCCGTAGGTGAGGAGGCCCTCCTCGGCGGGCTCGGTGAGCCTGCCCATCCGCCGAACCCGGCCGCTGGATCGCCCCGGCTCGTCCACGGCCCGATGCTAGTCGGCGAGCGCCCGGGAGAGCTCCTCGAGGCTCTCGAGGTTGTGGCCGGGCAGGAACTCGTCGATCGAGGGCAGCGCCGCCGCCATCCCTCGTGCGAGCGGCTCGTAGTGCGGGCTCCCCTTCAAGGGGTTCACCCAGACGATCTTGTGGACGAGCCGCCGCAGCCTGGCCATCTGGTCGCGGAGCAGGTCGGGTTCGCCGCGTTCGAGCCCGTCGGAGCAGATCACGGCGACCGAACCCCGGATCGACGCCCGCTGGCTCCAGCCGTCCACGAGCTCCTTGAGCGACGCCCCGA
>CBRGMI010000172.1:0-4427 GCA_967797495.1 uncultured bacterium | reverse complement strand
CCCTTGCCTCCGCGCCCCTTCACCGGGTAGTCCCGCAGCGGCGTCCGCTTCCCGTACCCCTGGTGCGTGACGCTGATCAGCTCCTCGCCCTGCGATGCGACGCCGAGGACGATCACCTCGTCGTCCGGCGCGAGGCGCATCCCGATCACACCCGCGGTCTGCCGGCCCATCGGCCGCACGAGGCCCTCCTTGAACCGGATCGCCTGGCCCGTGCGGGAGACCAGGATCACGTCGTCCTTGCCGTCGGTCAGACGGACGTCGATCAGCTCGTCGCCGGGCCTCAGGTTGATCGCGGCGAGCCCGGTCCGCGGCGAGTCGTACTCGGGCAGCGTCGTCTTCTTGACCATCCCCTTGCGCGTCGCGAACAGGAGGTACCGGCCGCCCTCGTACTCCTTGAGGTCGATCACGGCCTGGACCTTCTCGTCCCCCGTGATCGAGACCCCGGGCAGGTTCGCGGCGTAGGTCCCTCGCGCGGTCCGCCCGGACTCCGGCACCTCGTGGACCTTCACGCGGTAGACCTTCCCCTTGCCGGTGAAGAACAGCAGCCAGTTGTGCGTCGTCGTCGTGAAGACGTCGTTGATCACGTCCTCTTCCTTGAGGTTCGCGCCGCGGATGCCCCGGCCACCCCGCCCCTGCCGGCGGAAGTTCTCGATGGGTTGGCGCTTCACGTAGCCGGCACGTGACACGGTGATGACCACGGCCTCCTCGGCGATCAGGTCCTGCACGTCGAGGTCGCCCTCGTCGGCCTTGAGCTGGGTACGCCGGGGGTTCGCGAACTTCTTCCTGATCTCGAGCAGCTCGTCCGTGATGACGGCGCGGATCTTCTTCGGGTCCTTGAGCAACGCCTTCAGGTGGCGGATCCGCGCGAGCAGGTCCTTGTGCTCCTGTTCGAGCTCCGCCCTCGCAAGCCGGGTGAGGCGTCGGAGCGGCATGTCCAGGATGTGGTTCGCCTGCACCTCGCTGAGCTTGAACTGCGACATCAGCTTGCCGCGCGCCTCCTCGGCGTCCTGCGAACCACGGATCACCTTGATGACCGCGTCGAGGTTGTCGAGCGCGATCAGCAGGCCCTTGACGATGTGGTCGCGTTCCTCGGCCTTCTTCAGCTCGTAGCGCGTGCGCCGGGTCACGACGTCGATCTGGTGGTCGACGTAGTAGCCGATCATCTCGGCGAGGTTCAGCGTTCGGGGCACGCCGTCGACGAGCGAGAGCATGATCACGCCGAAGCTGTCCTGCAGCTGCGTGTGCTTGTAGAGCTGGTTGAGGACGACCTGTGGGTTGGCCCCGCGCTTGAGCTCGACGACCAGGCGCATGCCCTCGCGGCCGCTCGAATGGTCTTTCACGTCCGCGACGTCTCTCAGTCGCCCTCCGCGCACGAGGTCCGCGATCTTCTCGGCGAGCCGCGCCTTGTTGACCTGGTAGGGCAGCTCGGTCACGACGATCCGCTGGCGGCCGTTCGAGGCCTCCTCGATCGAACACACGCCCCGGACCTTGATCGAGCCCCGGCCCGTCTCGTACGCCTCCTTGATCCCGTCGCGGCCCATGACGATCGCGCCAGTCGGGAAGTCCGGACCCTTGACGAACTTCATCAGGTCTCTCGGCTTGGCCTCGGGGTGCTCGATGAAGTGGACGACCGCGTCGATCACCTCGCCGAGGTTGTGCGGCGGGATGTTCGTCGCCATCCCGACCGCGATGCCGCCCGAGCCGTTCACGAGCAGGTTCGGGAAGCGCGCAGGGAGCACGACCGGCTGCTGCTCGTAGCCGTCGTAGTTGGGGACGAAGTCGACGGTCTCCGCCTCGATGTCGCGGAGCAGCTCGAGGGCGATCGGCGCGAGCCGTGCCTCCGTGTAGCGCTGGGCCGCCGGCGGGTCGCCGTCGACCGACCCGAAGTTCCCGTGACCGTCGACGATGGGGGCGCGCAGCGAGAAGTCCTGCGCCATCCGGACCAACGCGTCGTAGATCGCCAGGTCGCCGTGCGGGTGGTACTTGCTCATCACGCCGCCGACCACGTTGGCCGACTTGCGGTACGGGCGGTCCGGACGCAGACCCTGCTCGAACATCGACCACAGGATCCGGCGGTGGACCGGCTTCAGCCCGTCGCGGACGTCGGGCAGCGCGCGCCCCACGATGACGGACATCGAGTAGTCCAGGTACGACGTCTGGATCTGGTCCTCGAGCTGGACGTCCTCGACCCGCCCTCCGAGCATCGACTCCTGTGCCACCGACCCCCCGATCGTTCGGCCTAGACGTCCAGGTTCTGCACGTCGGCCGCGTTGTCCTCGATCCACTCCTTGCGGGAGGCGACGTCCTCGCCCATGAGGATGCCGAAGAGCCGGTCCGCCGTGGCCGCATCCTCGAGCGTCACCCGCAGCAGCGTGCGCTGCTCGGGGTTCATCGTCGTCTCCCACAGCTGCGCCGCGTCCATCTCGCCGAGGCCCTTGAACCGCTGCGGCTCCAGCTTGCGCTGGCCGTCGACGTCCTTGCGGTACGCGTCCCACTCGCGCTCGGTGTAGAAGTACAGCTCCTGCTTGCCCTCCTTCAGCAGGTACAGCGGGGGCTTGGCCAGGTACACGTAGCCGGCGTCGATCAGCTCGCGCATGTACCGGAACAGGAACGTCAGCAGCAGCGTCTGGATGTGCGCACCGTCCACATCGGCGTCCGCCATCAGCACGATCTTGTGGTAGCGCGCCTTCGCGACGTCGAACTCCTCGTCCCCCACGCCGGTGCCGATCGCCGTGATCAGCGCCTGGATCTCGGCGTTCTCGAGGATCTTGTGCAGCCGCGACTTCTCGACGTTCAGGATCTTGCCGCGGATCGGCAGGATCGCCTGGGTCGCCGGGTCGCGCGCCTGCTTGGCCGAACCCCCGGCCGAATCGCCCTCGACGATGAACAGCTCGGTGGCGCTCGGGTCGGTCAGCTGGCAGTCGGCCAGCTTGCCGGGCAGCCCACCGCCCTCCAGGAACGACTTGCGCCGGGTCAGGTCGCGGGCCTGCTTGGCCGCCAGGCGGGCCCGGGCGGCCTGCGAGGACTTCGTGACGATCCGCTTGGCGTCGCCGGGGTGCTCCTGGAGCCACGTCATCAGGTGCTCGTTCACGGTCGTCTCGACGAGCGAGCGCATCGTCGTGTTGCCGAGCTTGGTCTTGGTCTGGCCCTCGAACTGCGGTTCGCGCAGGCGGACGCTCACGATCGCGATCAGCCCCTCGCGCACGTCCTCGCCGAGCAGGTTGTCCTCCTTGTCCTTCAGCAGTTGCTTGCTGCGCGCGTACCGATTGACCACGTTGGTGAGCGCCTTCTTCAGGCCCTCCTCGTGCATGCCGCCCTCGTGGGTGTTGATCGTGTTCGCGAAGGAGTGGATCGACTCCGAGTAGCCGTTGGTCCATTGCAGGGCCACGTCGGCCTCCGCGTCGGCCTCGCGCGCCTCCATCGAGATGATCTTGGTGTGGATCGAGTCCTTCCCGGTGGCGAGGTGCTTCACGAAGTCGGCGATGCCGCCCGACGCCTTGAACACCTGCTTGTCCGGCTTGCCCTCCCGCTCGTCGATGAGCTGGATCTCGACGCCCTTGGTGAGGAAGGCGTGCTCCTGGAGGCGCTCCGCGAGCATCCGGCTGTCGAACTCGACGCCCTCGACGAAGATCTCCGGGTCGGGCCAGAACGTGATGATCGTGCCGGTCTTGCGAGACGCCTTGCCCTTGGTGAGCCTGGTGGTCGCCTTGCCGCGCGCGTAGGTCTGCGTCCACGAGCCGCCCTCGCGCATCACCTGGACGACCAGCTTCTCCGATAGGGCGTTCACCACGGACACCCCGACGCCGTGGAGCCCACCCGAGATCCGGTAGCCCTCGCCGCCGAACTTGCCCCCGGCGTTCAGGGTCGTGAGGACGACCTCGACGGCCGGCCGCCGGTCCTTGGCCTTGGGGATCGGCTTGATGGGGATGCCGCGCCCGTTGTCCTCGACCTGGACGCCGCCACCCTTGAGCAGGCGCACGATGATCAGGTCGCAGTGACCGGCCATCGCCTCGTCGATCGAGTTGTCGACCACCTCGTAGACGAGATGGTGCAGACCCCTGCTCGACGTGGTGCCGATGTACATCCCGGGGCGGAGCCGAACGTGCTCGACGCCCTCGAGGACCTGGATATCCGCCGATCCGTACCTTCCGGGCCTGGTCGCCGCCGCCCGCTTGGTTGCCGTGCTTGCCACGTCACCTCCGTCGTGGAACGCGGGCGCGCCGGACTCGAGACGACGCGTCTCGGGGGCCGACGGAACCGCGGAACTACTCTCTAGATTCTACCAATCGGGGGTGACGCCGAACGCGTTTCGACCCCCCAACCCAGGCTCGCCGCGTGGCCACGAACGCCTTGCGCTACAAGCCTTTCCGCGGGTCGGCCCGCACGACCACCTGCACCTTGGCGACGCTCCCGGGGCCGATCGCCGT
>CBRGMI010000171.1:0-4428 GCA_967797495.1 uncultured bacterium | reverse complement strand
GCCCCTCGTGGGCGATACTCCGAGCGTGCGCGCCGCCGTGCAGTACGAGTACGGGGCCCCGCTCGTCGTCGAGGAGCTCGAGCTGGATCCGCCGCGCGCCGGCGAGGTGCTCGTGCGGATGGCTGCGAGCGGCGTCTGCCGTTCGGACTGGCACGAGATGCGCGGCATCCACCGGCGCCCTGTGCCGGGGGTCCTCGGACACGAGGGCTCGGGGGTGATCGAGCAGGTCGGCGAGGGTGTCGAAGGGCTCGAGCCCGGCGATCATGTGGTCCTCTCGTGGCTGCCGTACTGCGGCTCGTGCCGCCGGTGCGCGAGCGGCCGGCCGAACCTGTGTGAGAACCTCGGCGTGTTCGATGCGGGCTTCCTCGGCGACGGAACCGTGCGGTTCCACAAGGGGGACCTGCCGATCCACAGCAACGTGCCGTCGTCGCTCGCCGAGCGAACCGTTGTGCCGGCGCGCACGGCGATCAGGGTTGACCCCGGGCTCCCGCTCGAGCAGGTCGCCCTGCTCGGGTGCGCCGTGATGACCGGCGTGGGAGCGGTGCTCAACACCGCACGCGTCGGGCCCGGTGAGGCGGTCGTCGTGATCGGCTGCGGGGGCGTCGGCCTCTCGGTGATCCAGGGGGCCAGGATCGCAGGCGCCTGGCCCATCGTTGCGGTCGACGTGGTCGACTCGAAGCTCGACCTCGCCCGTCGGCTCGGCGCCACGGAGACGGTGCTCGGGACGGGTGAGGATCCGGAGGCGGCGATCCGAGACGTCCTACCGGGGGGCGCGGACTTCTCGTTCGAGGCGCTGGGACGGGTCGCGACCATCGAGCTCGCGACGCGCGCGACAGCGCCCGGAGGCACGGCGGTCCTGGTCGGCATGGCCTCGCCGGATGCCCGCGCCGCGATCGACGCGCTGACCCTCACGGTGCAGGAACGGACGATCACGGGGTGCTGGTACGGCTCCTGCGTGCCACCCCGGGACTTCCCTCGCATGGCGGAGCTCGTCCATGCCGGCGAGCTCCGGCTCGATGCAATGATCGGTCGCACCTTCGACCTCGACGGCATAAACGAGGCGCTCGGCCTCTTCGAGCAAGCGCCGGAGGCCCGTTCGGTCATCCTCTACGGAGACCCACCATGACAGCACCGAGCGACCCCGCTGGCGAGCCGCCCAGCGTCGGCCCGATCGATCCGCTGCAGGTACCCCGGTTCGCGGGACCATCCACGTTCGCTCGGCTCCCTCGGAGGGACGAGGTCGAGCGATGCGACGTCGCGGTGCTCGGCGTGCCGTTCGACGGCGGGACCACGTTCCGGCCGGGCGCTCGGTTCGGCCCGATCGCCGTGCGGCAGGCCACCCGGCTGCTCCGCAGCTACCACCCCGGCCTCGAGGTGGAGCCCTTCGCCGAGCAGCAGGTGGCCGATGCCGGAGACATCGCCTGCAACCCGTTCGACATCATGCAGGCGATCGGGCAGATCGAAGCCGGGGCCGAGGAGGTCCTCTCCGGGTCCAAGCACCTCCTCACGATCGGCGGCGACCACACGATCGCGCTCCCGCTGCTCCGGGTGATGAAGCGCCGGCACGGACCGGTCGCGCTCCTGCACTTCGACGCGCACCTGGATACGTGGGACACGTACTTCGGCGCGCCCTACACGCACGGGACGCCGTTCCGCCGAGCGTGGGAGGAGGGCCTGCTGCTCGAGGACCGCGCCGCGCACGTCGGGATCCGCGGCCCGCTGTTCTCGCGGAACGACCTCGTGGACGACGAGCGCTTCGGGTTCTCGATCGTGACGGCAATGGACCTGGAGACCGGAACCGTCGCGGACGCCGTCGCGAAACTCCGAGCGCGCCTTTCCGACGCGCCGGTCTACGTCTCGGTCGACATCGACGTGCTCGACCCCGCGCACGCGCCCGGGACCGGTACACCCGAGCCCGGCGGGCTCACCAGCCGCGAGCTCCTGTCCATCCTTCGGGGGCTGAGAGGCCTGAACGTCGTCTCGGCGGACCTCGTCGAGGTCGCGCCGGCGTACGACCACGCCGAGGTGACGTCGTTGGCCGCCTCACACGTGGCCTACGAGATCCTCGGGCTGCTTGCCGCCGGGTCGGACGCGGTGCAGACCGACTAGGTCCAGAAGGGGTCGTACCCGGGCGCCGAGACCGGCCACGGGCGGGCGCGCTCCCAGGCTTCGGCAAGGTCGAGCAGCATGTCGTCCCGGAACCTTGGACCGGTGAATTGCAGGCCGAACGGCAGCCCGTTCGGGAGCAGCCCCGACGGCAGGGAGATCGCCGGATGCCCCGTCACGTTCTGCACGGCGCTGTTGTAGACCTCGGCCGGGAGCCCGGGCTCCGAAGCCCCGGGCATCACGCCCTCGGCCGACCATCCCTGGGCCGCGAGGGTGGGCGTAGCGATCACCGCGTCGTCGCCGAGCAGCTCATCGAGCTCGCGGACGTACTCGAACCGCCGGCGACGCGCGTCCACATACTCGTCGACCGTGACGCGCATCCCGGCCTCCATGAACGCCCGGGTGGTCGGGTGGAGCCGGTCCAGGTTGGCCTCCAGGAACGCCCGGCCGAGCTGGCTCACGTGCTCGGGTCCTGCGAGCGCGAACCAGTCGAGGTCCGGGTTCCCCGCGCGGAACAGCGCCTGAGGCTCGACGGGTTCGACCCGAAGCCCGAGGTCGCGCTCGAGCCCGGCCAAGGCCTCCCCGAACGTCGTCGCGACGGCGGCGGGCAGGGGTCCCCACGGGGTGAACCGCGGCGCGGCCAGCACACGCCGTGGCGGCCCGAGCCCGTCTGGGCGACGGGAAGGCAGGGCGGTGGGGTCGCCTGGCGCGGGTCCCGCCTCCACGTCGAGGAGGAGTCGCAGACCGGCAACCGACGTGGCGAGCGGTCCGTCCGTGCTGAAGTCGATCCAGGACGGGATCGGCCGGCGGGCCACGACGCCGTTCGTCGGCTTGATGCCGACGAGCCCGCAGAAGGCGGCCGGGATCCGGATCGAGCCTCCGCCGTCGGTCGCCGTGGCCACCGGCACCATGCCCGCCGCGACCGCCGCGCCGGAGCCGCCGCTCGAGCCGCCCGGGGACAGCTCCCTGTTCCAGGGGTTGCGCGTGAGGCCGAACAGCAGGTTCGCCGTGAACCCGTCGGTGGCGAACTCGGGGGCGTTGGACTTTCCGATGGGGATCGCGCCGGCCGCACGAAGGCGCTCCGGGACGAGCCCGTCGCGCTCGGCCGGCCCCGCGTCCGCGAACAGGAGGGAGCAATGCGTCGTCGGCAGGCCGGTCAGATCCTCGATGTCCTTGACCAGGAACGGGACGCCCGCGAGCGGGCCGACGTCGTCGCCGGCCGCCATCCGTGCGTCCAGGGCGGCAGCCTCGGCGAGGGCGCCCTCGGCCCGGAGTGCCACGACGGCGCCGATCCCGGGATCCAACCGCTCGATCCGCTCGAGCGCGAGCGCCACCAGCTCCCGGGCCGAGACCTCGCGTGCGTGCACCGCGCGAGCGATCGAGATGAGCATCGATCGATGTCTACCGCCTAACGACGCCCCGACGCCACCCGGCTGCGCCTACCGCTCGCGTTCCAGGATCGCCGGATCGGCGCCAAGGAACCTCAGGAGGTTCCCGAACAGCGCGAACAACGTGAAGGTCGTGGTCGCGATCAGGATGAAGACCACTGCGACCGCCGCGATCGTGGGCGTGAACCCGTACCTGAGGTCGTTCACGATCTTGATCGGGAGCGTGACTACCGAGAAGCGCGAGACCATGAACGCGATGATGTACTCGTTCAGCGACAGGACGAACGCGGCCGCGTAGCCGGTGATCATCGAGGGCACGAGCAACGGGAGCGTGACGGTCCGGAAGCTCGTCCGTCGGTTCGCACCCAGCGTCTGTGCCGCCTCGGGGAGCGCGGGGTCCATCGTCTCCATCGCGAGGCTCACCGTGATCAGCGGCAAGGTCGAGAAGAAGATCGCGTGCGAGATGATGATGTTCTCCGCCCGGCCTGAGAACCCGAGCGAGCTCCAGAACACGAGCGCGCCGAGCGCGCTGATGACCGGCGGGAGTAGGAACGGCAAGATCCCGAGCGCGAAGATCGCCGGCGCCAGTCGGATGTCGTAGGCGCGCAGCACGAACGCCATGGGCGTGGCGATCGCCACGGCGAGGGCCGCGCTCGTGGCCGCGACGAGCAGGCTCGTCACGATCGCGTCCCGCCAGCCGACGTCGTTCCACAGCTCCGCGTACCAATGGAGCGAGAATCCCTCCGGCGGGAAGTCCATGTACCGGTTCTGGTTGAAGGACACGACCGCGACGACGATGAGCGGCGCGAGGATGAACAGCACCACGAATGTCGTGAGGACCCACTTCAGCGCGCGCATCGCGTCACCGCCTGGTCCTCCCCTCGAACCACGTCACGATCCCCACGACACCCAGCGAGAGCACCGTGAGGAATAG
>CBRGMI010000170.1:0-4471 GCA_967797495.1 uncultured bacterium | reverse complement strand
GATGACCGCCATCGCGATCGCGAAGGTGAGGACGCGCTCGTCGGCATGGGTGATCACGAAGAGACCGAGCGGCATGCCGAGGATGGCGGCCACGGTCACGACACCCACCGTGGGGCGATCAACGTGACCCCGGCCGCGCAGCGACAGCTGGGCGACGAGGACCAGGCCGATCATCGCGAGCCCGACGACCGCCGCCTTGGGACCCGCCAGCACGGCGACGAGCGGCGCCCCGATGAGCGCGAACCCGAAGCCGGACACCGCCTGCGCCGCGGCGGCGAGCGCGACCACGCCGAACACGCCCACCCAGACCCACGGCATGCCCGCATCATCACAGGCCCGAGGGCGCGGGTAGGCTCCCCCGATGCTCGCGGTCAAGGCGCTCCTGGTGGACTTCGACGGCACCGCCTGCCTGCAGGACGTGTCCGAGATGCTGCTGGACGCGTTCGGCGAGCCGGGATGGAAGCGGTTCGACGACGCGGTCGACCGCGGCGAGATGGGCCTGCGAGAGGCGGCCGACCACCAGGTGGCGATGCTGCACGGGTCGCGCGACGAGATGCTTGCCTTCGCGCTCGAACGCGCCGAGCTCGCGCCGACCTTCGCGCCGTTCGTGGGATGGGCCGAGGAGCGACGTCTGCCGCTGGAGCTCGCGTCGGACGGGTTCGCCTTCTACATCCGGCCGATCCTGGAACGCGCCGGGCTCGGGCACCTGGAGGTCGTGACCAACGAGATCGTCGCCGAAGACGGCCATGCGTCCCTCCGCCACCCGAACGGCCACCCCGAGTGCATCGGCTGCGGGACCTGCAAGATGCTGGCCGCGACCAGGCTCCGGGAGCGGCACGGGCCGATCGCGTTCGTCGGCGAGGGGCAGTCGGACCGGTACGGGGCGCTCTACTCGGACCTGGTGTTCGCGAAGGACGCGCTCGTCGCGATCTGCCAGCAGGACGACGTGCCGTACCTGCGATGGGAGACGTTCGACGACGTGCGCGTGGCGCTCGAGAAGTCCGACACGCTCCCGGGCCTTGTCGGCGCCGAACGGTGTCCCGGATGGAGGACCTCGTGACGATCGAGCCCCCCGACGGTCTGGCCGCGCGCCCGGCGACCACGGCCGACGTGCCCGCGATCAACGACCTGATCGCCGCGTGCGAGCTCGCGGACGACGGCTCGGTCGAGATCGACGAGGAGGACCTCGTCGTAGGGTTCGGCCGGGTCGACTTCGACTCCTCGGCCGACACAACGATCGTGTTCGACGGGGATCTCCTCGTAGGCTGGGCCGAGGTGTATCGGGGCCGGGCAGAGGTCCAGGTGCTTCCCACCCACCGGCGCCGAGGCCTCGGCGCAGCCCTCCTCGCGTGGACGGAGGCTCGGGCGCTCGCCCTCCGATCGGACGAGCTTGGCCAGACGAGAACCGCGGCCGACACAGACGCTAGGGAGCTCTTCCTGGCCGCGGGATACCGACCGAGGTGGGATTCGTGGATCCTGCGGATCGACCTGGGTAGGCCCGCCCAGGTCACTCCCGCGGTCGCACCTCCCGAGGGGGTCCAGATTCGCCCGTACAACCCCGCAAGCGATGAACGCGAATCCCACCGAGTCTGGGAGGAGGCGATGTCGACGCTGCGCGGGCGGGCGCCCGAGCCCTTCGACGTGTGGGCGTCACAGACGATCGCCTACCCAAGCTTCGCGCCTGGACTCTCGCGCGTGGCGATCGACGGTGACGAGCTCGTCGGCACGCTCCTGGCGTACGACGTGCCCGACGCCGACGAGGTGTGGATCGGTCAGCTGGCGACCGCCGCCTCGCACCGCCGGAGAGGGATCGCCACCGCGATGCTCAGCGAGGTCTTCGTCGCTGCCCGGGATGCAGGTCGGGCGCGCTGCGGCCTCTCCACCGACTCCGAGACGGGAGCTCGCGGGTTGTACGAACGAAGCGGCATGCGGGTGGTCCGCACATATGTGCGGTATGCGAAGAAGCTCAACTGAACCCCCGAGCGGAGGCCGCGGGATTCGAACCCGCGAGGCGGTTGCCCACCTACACGCTCTCCAGGCGTGCCCCTTCGTCCGCTCGGGCAGGCCTCCGCCGTCGAGTCTAGCGGCGGGGTAATGCCGCAACGGCCGCCCCTTCGGAGGCAGCCGGCTGGTCTCGCGGAGGCGACAGGATTCGAACCTGTGAGGGGCGGATTAGGCCCCTAACCGCTTTCGAGGCGGTCCCGTTCGTCCGCTCCGGCACGCCTCCGGGGCGAGTCTAGCAAGCAGCCTCCGGCCGGCCTGTGCGAGGATTCGACGCGGATCCGAGACAACGGCACGGAGAACGGAGGAGGCCCGATGAAGGCCGAGCGACTGCGGAAGATCCCGTTGTTCGAGGGGCTGAGCGACCATCAGTACGAGCGACTCGAACGCTGGACCGACGAGATCGACGTCCCCACGAACAAGCACCTGGTGAACCAGGGGGCCTACCCACACGAGTTCATGGTGATCGAGACCGGCACGGCGGAGGTCACGCACGACGGGGAACACCTCGCGGATCTCGGCCCCGGGGACTTCTTCGGCGAGATGGCGCTGCTGCTCAACGTGCCGCGGACCGCCACCGTCGCGGCGACCTCCGAGGTGACGCTCGTCGTCATGCACGACCGCAACTTCCGCGCGATGGAGGAGGAGATCCCCGCGATCGCAAAACGCGTGAACGCGATCATGGAGGAGCGTCGCGCCAGGTCGGCGGAGCAGGGGATCGAGACGTAGGGCGGGAGTCGCCGGCCTCTTCGGGGCTGGGTGAGGCGGTCGGTTTTCTGGCGGCCGTCAGGGTTCTGTCTGTCAGAACCCTGACATCGGAGCCGCCCCGAACCTGCCGGGTGTCAGAACCCTGTCTATCAGAATCCTGACGGGTGGTTCGACCGAAGGCGACCCCCTAGCCCTGAGTGGTGACTCCGACCGAACCCGACCCTCCGACCGAAGGCGACATCCTAGGAGCGCCGATCTGCGAAGAACGCCCGCAACACCTCGCCGCACTCATCCGCCAGGACGCCCACGGTCACGTCGACCTCGTGGTTGAGGCGACCGTCCCGGACGAGATCGCCGAGCGACCCCGCGAACCCCGCCTTCGGGTCGCTGGCGCCGAACACCAGCCGATCGAGCCGCGCCAGCACGATCGCGCCCGCGCACATCGCGCACGGCTCGAGCGTGACGACCATCGCGCACCCCTCGAGGTGCCAACTCCCGATCGCGCCCGACGCCCGCCGGAGCGCCAGGATCTCGGCGTGGGCGGTGGGGTCCTGTTCTCGTTCGCGAGCGTTGCCCGCCCGCGCCAGGATCTCGTCGCCCCGAACGATCACCGCGCCCACCGGCACGTCGCCCCCCGCTGCCGCCGCCCGCGCCTCCTCGAGCGCGAGCCGCATGATCCGCTCGTCGGGGGCGTCCACCGGTCAGTACCGGTCGATCTCGCGCAGCCGGTCGTCGCTGATCCCGAAGAAGTGCGCCACCTCGTGCTCGACCGTGTGCGCGATCACCCGGCGCAGGTGCTCCTCGTCGCGCGCCACCCGCTCGATCGTCCGCTGGTACAGCGTGATCGTGTCCGGGAACGTGGGCCCCGAATGGAACTGGCCGCGCCTGGTCAGCGGGATCCCGTGGTAGCGCCCGAGCAGGTTCGGCTCGCCCTTGGGCGGACGCTCCTCGACGATCAGCTCGATGTTCTCGAGGCGTTCGCGCACCCAGTGCGGCAACGAATCGAGGGCCTCCATGACGAAGTCCTCGAACCGCTCGCGATCGACCACGGTCAATCGCGCCGTGTGGCGAGCGACGACAGCGCCTCCATGACCACACGATAGGCGAGCATCGACGTGACCTCGCTCTGGTCGTAGGGCGGCGAGACCTCGACCACGTCCATCCCGGCCAGCTCCACCGCGCCGACGATCCTGCGTACCGCGCGCAGCAGCTCGCGCCCGGTCATCCCGCCCGGCTCCGGCGTCCCCGTTCCCGGCGCCATCCCCGGGTCGACGACGTCGATGTCGACCGAGAGGTAGACGACCTCCGAACCCTCCAGCGCCTCGGCGATCGCGTCGTCGATCACCGCGTCCACCCCGCGCTCCTCGACCTCGACGATCGTGTGCCAGCGGAACCCCTGCTCCCGCATCCAGTCGAAGGTGGCCCTCTCGGGCCAGTACCCGCGCAGACCGACCTGGACGAAGTTCGAGCCCCGCACCCACCCCTCGTCGATCAGCCGGCGCATCGGGGTGCCGTGCGAGATGAGCGATCCGGAGATCGAGTCCGCCGCGTCTGCATGCGCGTCGAAGTGCATCACGCCGACCTTTCTCGGCCACACATGGCGGGCGACGGCCGCGGCCGACGGGTACGTGATCGAGTGGTCGCCGCCGAGGACGACCGGGATCGCGCCCGCACCGGCGACCCGGACCACCTTCTCGTGGATCACCCGGAGAGCCCGGGCGTGACGCGAGGGCACGACCGGCGCGTCGCCGGCGTCGACGAC
>CBRGMI010000169.1:0-4566 GCA_967797495.1 uncultured bacterium | reverse complement strand
GTATGGGGAAGGCGTGAGCGGATCCAAAGGTTCCTCGGCCCGTCGATCCTTGTCCGGGCGTTCCACGACGACGGTGCGACGCCGGGATCGAACACCCTCCACCTCACTCCGACGCGATGACGATCACGCCCTTCATGCCGAACGCCGCCAGGTGGATCTGGCAGAAGAGCTCGTAGCGACCGGGGGGGAGCCGGTCCGCGATCGAGCCGATCACCACCTGCCCACCCGGGCGCACGTCCCGCGAGATCCCGAGCGCGGGGATCGTCACGTTGTGGAGGTTCCGGCCCTGGTTCCGGACGATCAGGTCGCGCCCCGGACCGATCGGCAGCGTGGGATGAGCATCGTGGAAGTGGTAGTCGATCGCCGTCACGACATAGGGACGTCCCTCCTCGTCCAGGAACGCCGACGCGAGAACCAGCGCGACGACCGCGACGGCGAACAGAACGACACGAGCCGGGGACCAGTGCAACGCGAGATCCTCTAGAGCACCTTGTCGAGGAACTGCCGCAGGCGGTCGCTCTTCGGGTTGTAGAACATGTCCTTGGGTTCACCCTCCTCGCCGACCTTCCCGTCTTCGAGGAAGAGCATCCGCGTACCCACCTCACGCGCGAAGCCCATCTCGTGGGTGACCACCATCATCGTCATCCCTTCGCCGGCGAGACGGATCATCACCTCGAGGACCTCCCCGACCAGCTCGGGGTCGAGCGCCGAGGTAACCTCGTCGAACAGCATGACCTTCGGCCGCATGGCGAGGGCCCGGGCGATCGCGACACGTTGCTGCTGCCCCCCCGACAGTTGCCCGGGGAAGGCGGCGGCCTTGTGGCCCATCCCCACCCTGGCGAGCTGATCCATCGCACGATCGTGGGCCTCATCGGACGGCAGCTTCAGGACCTTCTCCAGCGCCAGCGTGACGTTGCGCAGGGCCGTCATGTGCGGGAACAGGTTGTAGGCCTGGAACACCATTCCGATGTGCGTCCGCACCTCGTTCAGGTCGGCACGGATGTCCGTGATGTCCCGATCCTCGAACCACACCTGGCCGAGCGTGGGCTCCTCGAGCAGGCTCACGCAGCGCAACAGGGTGGACTTGCCCCCGCCCGAGGGCCCGATGACCACCACCACGTCCCGCTGTTGCAAGGTCAGGTCCACGCCCTTGATGACGTGCAGGTTCCCGAACCACTTGTGGATGCCTTCGAGGCGGATCAGCGGCTCTCCGGCCCGCCCCGGAGCGTTGATCCCGGTCGCCTGGGCGGGCTCCATCACCCGCCGGCCCCCGCGATGCCGACCAGACCGCTGCGCAGGCGCCGCTCCGCGGCGTTCACCAGCCCGATCAGGGGCAGCGTGACCGCCAGGTACGCGATCGCCGCCACGGTGAAGAACGTCGAGTTGAACGTCGCCGACTGTCCCTCGCGAGCCAGGCTGAAGATGTCCGAGTCGGCGAGCGTCAGACCCAGCACCGACACGAGCGCGGTGTCCTTGATCAAGATCACGAACTCGTTCATGAGCGGAGGGATCACCCGTCGCACCGCCTGGGGCACGATCGCGTACCGCATGGCCTGAAGGTAGCTCATGCCCATCGAACGCGCGGCCTCCATCTGGCCGCGCTCGATCGACTGGATCCCCGCCCGGAACACCTCGGCCGCATACGCGCCGGTGTTCAACGCGAAGATGAGGATGGCCACGACGAACGTCGAGAGCCGGATCCCGAATCCGAACAGCAGCATGAAGTACCCGGTAATCAGTTGCCAGATCAGAGGTGTTCCTCGGAAGAAGTTGATGTAGATCCTCGCGGGCGCGCGAACGACGCGGCGCGACGAGAGGGCGAGGACGCCAAGGACCAGCCCGATCACGATGCCGCCCAGCTCCCCGGCGAAGGCGAGCGTCAACGTCTTGGTGGCCGCACGGACGAACGAACCCCAGTAGCCCTCGAGGTCGGCGAAGTTGAGAAAGTGCTTCGAGAACAGCCCCGGGCTCGCGGACCGGAACCACAGGACGAAGACCGCCAACAGGATCCCCTGTGATCCGAGCACGGCCCCGGTGATCGCGTCGTCCCTACGGCGCTTCGAGTCCATCCGCCGATAGGTTCCCGCCCCAAGCACCAATGCGACGGCGCCGAGACCGATCCCGAGGTAAAGCGCACCCGATGTGACCGGGTCCTGCAAGGCCTCCACGATGTTGCACACACCGATCGCGCCGTTGTCCTCGGGGGAGATCTCCTCATCGATGCAGTTCCGGGTAAGCACGCGGTCCGAGAGCGCGTAGTTGACCTGGGAGAACACGATCCCGGCTGCGATGATCACCAGCGACGCGATCCCCAGGGCGAGGATCGCCGCCGGCAGCGGTGCCGTCGGCCCCCGGACGTCCGGGGCGACGTCGGATCGGACGGTCGGAGATTCCGTGATCGCCATCTCACACCTCCGTAGAAGAAGGGGTCCGCGCTCTCGAGCGCGGACCCCGTCCTGGCCTTACGACCGGATCAGGCCGTCGGCTCGAACTCCGGCGGGAGCGAGTCCGGCGGGAAGTACTTGCCGTAGATCTCCGCGTACGTTCCATCCGCCACGACCTGTGCGAACGCCGCGTTCATGGCCTCCCGAAGGTCGGGGTTCGACGGAGAGAACGCGAAGCCGTAGTGCTCGTCGGTGTCGATGTCCTGCACCACCGCCAGGGACGGCAGGTCCACGATGATCCCCACAGACGCAGGCTTGTCGTTGATCACGCCGACGACGTTGCCCGCCTCCAGGTCGCGGAACATGTCCGTCGCCGACTGGAACGTCTTGATCTCGACGCCCTGTGGCACCAGGTTCTCCTGAGCCCAGATCTTGCCCGTCGTGCCCTTCTGCGCCGCAACGACGTCGCCATCACCGAGCTGGTCCGTGCTGGTGATGTCGGGTGTCTGTTGGGTGTTCACCGTGAGGGACTGGAGGGAGTTGAAGTAGGGCACGGAGAAGTCCACGACCTGCTCGCGCTCGTCCGTGATGGTCGAGGCCGCCGCCACCATGTCGAACTGGTCCCCCGCGACCGCCGTGAAGATCGTGTCGAAGTCCGCCTTGATCCAATCCACCGTGAGCCCCAGGCGCGAGGCGGTCTCCTCGACCAGATCGATGTCGAAGCCGACCTCGTCGCCGTTCTTGACCGATTCGAACGGCGGGTAGTCGAGGCAGTTCCCGACCTGGAGGACCCCATCCTCGAGCGTCGTGAATGCCGGGAAGCCGGTCTCCCCCGTGGCGCCGGTCGTCCCTGTCGCCGCCGTCGTGCCCGTTCCGCCCGTCGGCCCCTCGTCATCGTTGCTCGCGCAGGCAGCCACGATCAGCGCGAACACCGCGATCAGCGCTGCCAGCCAGACTCTCGTCCGCTTCACCGCGTCCCCCTCCTCGTGCTCTGGTCGTGCTCGAAGGTTCGAAGCACCTATCCTCCCCCGGATCGGGTCAATCGCTCAACTTCCCGCCACGCATCGGTTCCCGTCAGATCTCGTCCCAACCTGCCCGGACCCATCGCCCGCCCTCGACCCGATACAGGCGGAGCAACGCCCTGGGTTCGAGCGGCTCGCCGTCGGCGGCGAACCGCCGCGTCCCTTCGAGACCGTCGGCCGTCGTGAGCCCGCCCAGCGAGCGAGCCACCAGGGCACGTGTGATCCCCCGATCGCCCGCAGCCCGCAGGATCACGTGGGCGGCGTCCCAGCCCTCGACCGCAAAGGCCCCGGGCGCGACGCCGTGCTCGGACTGGTAGTCCTGGATGAATCTCCGTGCGGCGAGCTCGGTCGAGGTGGACACGTTCGCGCAGGCGCAGATCGCGACCGCTCCCTCGGCCGCGGGTCCGGCGGTCGACAGGAAGTCGGGATCGAGGAGGCGATCACCGCCGATGAACGCGACGTCGAGCTGCTGGAGGGCGCGAGCGGCCTCCGCACCCGCGGTCGGCCCTCCGGCCCAGATCACGACGTCGCATCCCGCCTCGCCGGCCACCGCCGCCGCGGAGGAGGGATCGACGGTCCGTGCCGTCGCACCGGGCAGGGCCTCCGACAGCAGCCCGTACAACGGATCGGGCGGGGGATCCTCGGCGAGGACGCAGGCGCTCGACCGACGGAGCCTGCCGGCCAACGTATCGGCGGTCGTCGCGAGGGGCGCCACCATCCTGACCCACGCCGAACGCCCGTCTCCGGCCCCCAGACCCGAGAGGCTGAGGACCGGCAGATCGGTGTCCAGCTCGGCGTCGTCGCCGTTCACACCCGGGGCCACGATCACGCCCACGTAGCTCGGATCGGCGTCGATCGACTCGAGGTCGGCCGCGTCCTGCGCGAGGTCGAACTCCTCGAGCTCGACCGGCGCGGAGCTCGGGTCCTGCCGCGACGCAGTGTCGAACGCGAGGCGGATGGCCTGCAATGCGGGGAGCGCGTGCTCGTCCGCATCGGGCATCGACAGGTCGCGGACGAACGCGACCTTGACGACGGACGTCGGCGGCCCCGGTCCCGCCGGGGCGGCCGGTGCCGCCGTCTCACAGGCGGCGAGCAGCATCGCGATCGCGAGGGCGGGCGACCAGCGGGCGGGCTTCAGCGGCTCTCCTTCCCGGTATCCC
>CBRGMI010000168.1:0-4572 GCA_967797495.1 uncultured bacterium | reverse complement strand
AGTCTCGGTTCCCGGCCGAGGCGGGAGCCCTGCTCCGCAACCTCGAGACGGCCGGCAACCCGTGGGGCATGCCCCAGGCGCAGCGAGCGGAGTGGGCGAAGGGTCTCGACGTCCGCACGATCGAGGAGGGCCAGCAATCGCCCGAGTACCTGTACTGGGTCGGGTGCGCGGGGGCGTTCGATGACCGTGCGAGCTCGATCTCACGAGCGGTCGTGCAGCTGCTGCAGCGGGCCGGCGTGTCGTTCGCGATCCTCGGGCCGCGCGAGCTCTGCACCGGCGACCCCGCGCGCCGGATCGGCAACGAGTACTTGTTCCAGACCCTGGCCGAGCAGAACGTGGAGACGCTCTCGGGCGCCGGCGTCACGAAGGTGGTCGCGAACTGCCCGCACTGCTTCAACACCCTGCGAAACGAGTACCCCGACTACGGCGGACGGTTCGAGGTGGTCCACCACTCGCAGCTGTTCGCGCACCTGGTCGCCGAGGGGCGCCTGCGGCCGACCGAGGAGGTCTCCTCCACGCTCACGTACCACGACCCCTGCTACCTGGGCCGCCACAACGGTGTCTATCGCGATCCTCGCGCGGCGTTGGAGGCGGTGCCGGGCGTCCGAACGGTCGAGATGCCGCGTCATGGGGACCGGGCGTTGTGCTGCGGGGCCGGAGGCGCTCGCATGTGGATGGAGGAACGTATCGGCAGGCGGATCAACGAGGAGCGCGCCGACGAGGCCGCCTCAACCGGCGCCGACACCGTCGGGGTCGCCTGCCCCTACTGCCTGATCATGCTCGATGACGGCGAGCGGGCCCGCGGCGGCCGCACCGAGGTGCTCGACCTCGCGCAGGTGCTGGCGCGCTCGGTGGCCGGGCCGCGGGCCTGATCAGGGGTCTTCCCTCACACGGAGCAGGGAGTACACGAGGCCCGAGGGCCTAAGCCTGGGAGCCCCGCCCCTGAGCGTGGGTTCAAGCCGCCGCCCCGAACGACCGAAATGAGAACTAGACCGAACAGACTCGGCTTCCCTTGGCTGGGGGGTAGCGACCGAAGGTGTGCGCCGATCCAGGCACGAGCCGAACCGGCGGGCACCGTGAGAAAGCCATGCACAACGACGGGAGGGCGGTGGAAGCGATGACGCTCCGGGGCGGGGCCACGTCCGCCGAGGGCCTCGGACGCGGTGAGGTCCTCGAGGTACCTCGCGACCTCGACGGACCGGTCGACAGCGACCGGGCCCGTCTCGCGTACGCGATCCACGACGGGCTGACGCAGGTGGTCACCGCGTCCGTCCTCGAGCTCGAGTCGCTGGCCCATCGTGCCGAGATCGCGCCGTCGGAGGCCACCGAGGCGCTCCGCCAGGCGGTCCGCGAGCTGCGGCGGGCGCTCGACGAGATCCGCGGTGTCCTCGCGAACCTGACGGAGGTCGCCCCGGCCACGGCACAGCCGATCGAGGAGCTGGTGCGCAGCGTGCTGGATCGCTGGCAGCTCCCGGCCACGTGGTCGATCGAAGGCGACCTGGCCGAGGTGTCGCCGTCCGTGCTCGAGGCCGCGTCATCGGTGATCCGAGAAGGCATCGCGAACGCCGCCAAGCACGCGGGCGGTCGCGAGGTCGCCGTCCGCGTCCTCGCATCCGATCGTTCGGTCGAGGTCAGCGTGGAAGACCACGGCAGGGGCTTCGAGAGCTCCCAGCACGAGCCCGCCGCCGGTCACCTGGGCCTGGACATGTTGCGCCAGCGGGTCGCCGACGTCCACGGCACGCTCGACGTCAGATCGGCGCCGGGCAAAGGAACGCGGGTCGTCGCGAGGCTGCCCCGTTACGAACAAGGAGAAAGCCCGTGAAGGTGCTCGTGGTCGACGACCATGCGCTGGTGCGCCGCGGGATGGGGCACGTGATCCGCGAGTGCTTCTCCGATGCAGAGGTGGTCGAAGCGGGGAGCGCGTCCGAGGCGCTCGAGCAGCTGGCCGGCGGCACGGTCGACATCGCGCTGGTGGACGTGCGCATGCCCGACTCCGACGGCCTCGAGCTGCTGCACAACGTGAAGGAGCGTTGGCCGGATCTGCCCGTGATCATGCTGACGTCGTTCGACCACGCGCACTACGTGCGCCGCGCGCTCGCCGAGGGCGCGGCCGGGTACATGCTCAAGGACGCCACGCCCGAGGATCTGGAACAGGCGATCAACGTCGCGCTGTCCGGCGGCGGCAACGTCCTGTCCCCGAAGGTGATCCAGAACCTGTTCGAGTCGATCGACGGCGGCGTCGGGAACGACGGGACCCCATCGGTGCGGACCGCCGGGTCCCTCACGCAGCGCGAGACCGATATCCTCGCGCTCCTGGCCGAGGGCCGGAGCAACCGAGACATCTCGCGCGCACTGTTCCTTTCGGAGAAGACGGTGAAGGCGCACCTGGCCGCGATCTTCCGCAAGCTGAGCGTCACCAACCGCACCCAGGCGGCGATGGCGGCGGTTTCGATGGGCATCGGGCCGGGCCTGCAGCCGGTCGAAACGGTCGGCCGCACGGGCGGATCGGACCACTAGCCGGGGTTCATGACGGGAGAAGAGCGATGCCGACCGATCGATACAGGGCCCCGAAGAAGCCGGATCAGGACGCCTACGAGGACGCCTGGTACCGAGCGCTGAAGGCGAAGGCAACGCGCCGGTCCGGCGAGCCGAAGGACGACACGACCGACGCGCCGCCGGCGCAGGCGTTGCCACCGGCGCCGACCCAGAACGAGGGCGACGACGCCGGGGCCCGCTAGGCCTCGCGCTCGCCGAACTCCTCGAAGAACCGGCTGGCGGTCGGACCTCGCTGGCCCTGGTATTTGCTCTTGGTCCCCGTCGCCCCGTAGGGAACCTCCGCGGGCGTGCTCAGACGGAAGAACGAGATCTGCCCGATCTTCATCTCCGGGTAGATCGTGATCGGCAGGTTCGCGACGTTCGACAGCTCCAGCGTCAGGTACCCGTCCCACCCCGGGTCGACGTAGCCGGCGGTGGAATGGATCAGCAGCCCGAGGCGACCGAGGCTCGACTTGCCCTCGAGACGGGCGACCAGGTCGTCGGGCAGGGCCACCCGCTCGATCGTCGACCCGAGCACGAACTCGCCGGGATGCAGGATGAAGGCCTCGTCACCGGCGACCTCGACCATCTCGGTCAGGTCCGGCATCTCGCGCCGGACGTCGATGTACGGGTACCGCGAGTTCGCGAAGACGCGGAACTGGCGGTCGACGTGCAGGTCGACGGACGAGGGCTGAACGGATGCGTCATCGAACGGATCGATCTCGATGCGGCCCGCCGCCAGCTCCTTGCGGATGTCGACGTCGGACAGGATCATCGCGGCCGGATGCTACCCGTTCCCCGAGGACGACACCCAGCGCGCGAGCACGTCGACCGCCGCGCCCGAATCGATCGACCCGGCAGCCACCGCGAGGCCCTGGTCGATCGAGCTCACCCTGCCCGAGACCTCGAGCGCCGCCGCCGCGTTGAGCAGCACGACGTCGCGGCGCGGACCTGTCTCGCCCTCGAGGATCGCGTGGGCGATCGCCGCAGACGCCTCCGGGTCGCCCCCCTTCAGGTCCCCCACCTCGGACCGGGCGAGCCCGAGTTCGGCGGGGTCGAGCATCGACTCGCGTAGCTCGCCGTCCTGCACGTCGAAGACGAGCGACGGACCGGTCGTGGTGAGCTCGTCCAGGCCGTCGAGCGCCCGGAACAGCTTCGCCCTCGTCCCGCGCCGGGCGAGCACCTGCGCGAGGAGCGGCAACATGCGTTCGTCCGACACGCCGACGACCTGCGCGAACGGTCGCGCGGGATTGGTGAGGGGGCCGAGGAAGTTGAAGACGGTCGGGACGCGGAGCTCGCGGCGGACCGGACCCGCGTGCCCCATCGCCGGATGGAACACCGGCGCGAAGATGAACGCGATGCCGGCCTCGGCCAGGCAGCGTTCGACGCCGGTCGCGTCGAGGTCGATCCGGACGCCGAGCGCCTCGAGCAGGTCCGCCGAGCCACAGATGGACGACGCGGCCCGGTTTCCGTGCTTGGCGACGGGGACGCCGGCGCCGGCGACGACCAGCGCCGCGACCGTCGAGATGTTGAACGTCCCGCTTCGATCCCCGCCGGTCCCGCAGGTGTCGATGACCGGTGCCGGCGGGAGGACCGGGCTCGCGAACCCGAGCATCGTGTCCGCGAGCCCCTCGATCTCCTCGACCGTCTCGCCCTTGGTACGCAGCGCCATCAGGAGGCCGCCGACCTGTGCGGGCGTCGCCTCCCCCGACATCACCAGACGCATCGCCGCCGCAGCCTCGTCGCGATCCAGGGAAGCTCCGGCGGCGATCTTCGACAGGACGTGCGGCCAGAGGTCCGGATCCGGCTGCGTCATGGGGCATCGGAGGCTAGCAGGGCGGGCCTCCAACCGCGGTCCGCGGGCTCGCTACACTGGGGACCCGCTCGCCCCCGCGAGCGGCGCGCGCGGGCGTGGTTCAATGGTAGAACGCAAGCTTCCCAAGCTTGAAACGGGGGTTCGATTCCCCTCGCCCGCTCAGTCCCGCGGCACCGAGGCGAGCTACGAGCTCGAGGTCGAGCTCGGCTGACGAGCGACGC
>CBRGMI010000167.1:0-4574 GCA_967797495.1 uncultured bacterium | reverse complement strand
GTCCGCCAGTACCACAAGTTCTTCGAGTTCGACGGCGTCGAGCTCGAGTTCACGGACGATTCGCTCGGCGCGATCGCCGACCAGGCGATCCTGCGCGCGACCGGTGCGCGCGGTCTGCGCGCGATCATGGAGGAGGTCCTGCTCAACACGATGTACGAGCTGCCCTCCCGCCAGGACGTGACCAAGTGCGTGATCGACGAGGACGTCGTTCGGAGCAAGGTGAACCCCACGCTGGTGCCGGTGAAGGAGACCCCGAAGCGCCAGCGCCAGGAACGCACTGCGTGAGGCTGCGCCGGGTCGCGATCGTCCTTCCGCTCGTCCTGGTCGCGTCCGCGTTCTCGGCGTGTGGCGGCGACGGATCGGGCTCGGACGGCGGCACCCAGGACCCGGCGGCGCTCGAAGGCGAATCCTGGGTCCTCACGGAGATGCTGACGGCGGGCGGCCAGACGCAGATCCTCGACGTCGGCGTGAACGCCTCGTTCGATGGGACCACGATCAGTGGCAACGCGGGATGCAACTCCTACCACGCGTCCTACGAGGCGGATGGGAGCCAGATCTCGTTCGGGCCGATCGCCGCCACGAAGAAGCTCTGTCCCGAGGATGAGCAGAGCACCGAGGATCGATACCTCCAGCTGCTCGCGGAGATCGGTTCCTACGAGGTGAGCGGCCGTTCGATGTCGATGAACGACACCGACGGCACGCCGGTCTTGCAGTTCATGCAGGGCTGAGCCTCACCCCAGCCGATCCCGGAGCGAGCGTAGCCGCTCGAGCTCGATGAGGGCGCCCGCGCGCTCGAGGTCCGGCTTGGCGGCGTCGAGCAGCATCCGCGCCTCCGCCGCTCGACCCGCAGCCCCGAACGCGTCGGCCAGCTCGAGCTCCGTCCTGCCGCGCTCCCAGGCGGCTCCCAGATGTGCGAACCCATCTCGAGCACGTTCCAGCGTCTCGAGCCCATCCTCCGACCGACCGGAGGCGATCGCCGACCGCGCCTCGAGGCGATCCAGGTGCACGGGCAGGGCGACCAGGCCCGCCTCGGCTGCGAAAGCGCGGCTGGCCACGAGGAAGTCCCGGGCCTCGTCCCAGCGCCCGGTCAGGGCGAGGAGCTCCGCGACGACCTGATCGTGGAAGGGGCGGAAGGTCTGCGACTCCACCGTGCGGTCGCGGACGAGCGACCAGGCCCGGTCGCCCTCTCCGCGACGGGCCACGGCCCAGGCGACCCAGTGGGAGGCCATCACGGATGCCTCGATCGCCGTGCCTCGCGTCCGCTCGAGGAGATCCAGGAGCTGTCGCGCGCTCGCCAAGCCCCTGGCCTCGTGCACGAACGCCGTGGCCCCGAACAGGCTCAGCATGAAGTACGGAGGTTCCTCCGCGCGCTCGCCCATCAGGATCTGGACCTCGCGGAAGATCTCGAGCTGCCGATCCCACTCCCCGAGATGGAACAGCCCGGTGCCGGCCCAGTTCAGGCAGTGGTCGACGATCCCGGCGGCCTGGCCCTCGCCGCGGTCCCGCCCGAGGAGTCCCCATCGGACCGATCTCTCGAACTCCCCGATCATCGCGCCGTTCCACGCGACCATCGCGTACGCGTCGCCGGCCTCCCAAGGATCCTCGATCTGCTCGGCGATCTCCAGTCGCCTGGCCAGCATGTCCCGGAGTCGCCCGTAGTGGCCGAGCGTGATGATGGCGGATCCGCTCCCGTCGAGCGCCGCCGACTCGAGATCGAGCCGCCCCTGCTCGCGGGCCAGTTCGGCGGCGCGGACCCCGGCGGCGATGGCGTCCTCTCGCTCGGCCGACTCGATGTCGACCCGGGCCCCGAACCCGAACGGTTCGAACGCGCGCAAGGTGAGCAGGCGGATCCCCTCCTCGCTCCGCTCGTCATCGACGTGGTCGGCGCAGATCGCCAGGTAGCGCCTCACCTCGTCGATCTCGGGGAACGTCTTCATCGATCCCGGCCATCGGAGCGGGTTCTCGAGCCCGTTCACGCACGCCCACGCGACCGCCCGGCGGTCCTGGGGGCTGTGCCGGAGCCGCAGATCGATCGCCTCCTTGAACGATCGCCACGACGCGTCGCCCTGGTAGTCGCTGCGGGCGATCATCCCCTCCCACTCGAGGGCGGTGATCCGCTCGAGCGGCCCCGACGCGATCCGGAGCGCCTGCTCGATCGCGGAGGTGGCCTTCGCGAGCGCGAACCGACGATGGGCCTCGGCCGCGACGCCGAGCAGCGCCCGGAACGCCCGGAGGCGCAGGCCCTCGACCTCGGTCGGGGCGAGGCCGTCGTCGCGCGTCCCGAGGTAGGCCTCGAGACAGTGGTAGGCGAGCAGCTCGACGAACTCCTTGGCGCGCGCACCCGCGGTCTCCTCGATCCACGACGCGACCGCCGCGTGCGCGCCCGCCCGCTCGCGCCGCGGAAGGCTCTCGTAGGCGACCTCGCGCGTCAGGATGTGTTTGAAGATGAACTCCGGCTCTCCCGCGATCGACGACGAGAGGCGCGACAGGACCAGGTCCCGCTCCTCCAGACGGTCGAGCGTCGATCGCAGGTGCTCCCGGTCCCCGTTCAGCAGGCGTCCGACGGGCCCGGGCCAGAACACGCGACCGACGACCGCGGCGCGCTGGAGGGCGCGCTTCTCCACGGGATCCAGCAGGTCGATCCTGGCCGCGAGCACCGCCTGCACGGTGTCCGGGATCTGCACCTCCGCGATCGTCGACGCCGCGCGCCACCGATCGGCGTCCCGGACGATCACGCCCTCGTCGATCAGATGACGGACGATCTCCTCGAGGAAGAAGGGGTTCCCCTCGGCGCGCTCGAGGATCCGTTGGTGCACGGATGCCGGCAGATCCGCCACCGAGAGCAACAGCCCGACGAGCCGGTCCGATTCCGCGGAGGTGAGCGGATCGAGGCCGACCGAGGAGACGTTGCGCTTGCCGCCGCCCCAACCGGGACGCCGCTCGGTCAGCTCCGGGCGTGACGGACAAAGGAAGAACGCCGGCCCCACGACGCGGTCGGCGAGCTCCTCCAGCAGATCGAGCAGCGCCTGGTCGGCCCAGTGGATGTCGTCGATCACCGCGACGACCGGCGCCCGGCTCGCGAGGGCGGAGAAGAGCGAACGCCACGCCCCGTGGATCTTGAGGCTGACCTCGCGCGGCTCCATCGAGCCGAAGCCGAACGCGGGATCCTCGACGCCGATGCTGTACGCGAGCGCAGCCGTCGCCTTGGCCGGGTGCGCGGCGACGTCGCCGGTGATGAGGTCGTCGCCGAGCCGCCGGACCCGCTCGAGCGCGATCTCCGTCGAGTCCGTGTCGCGGATGTGCGCGAGCCCCTTGAGGATCTCGGCCAGGGGCCAGTAGGTGACCCCGTCGCCGTAGGGCAGGCATCGCCCCCGCACGATCGTCGGCGCCGGATCGACCCCCTCCGCCCACCCGACGAACTCGGCGACGAGCCGGCTCTTGCCGACGCCCGGGTCGCCGTAGATCGTCACCAGGTTCGGCTGCCCCTCCTCGGCGGAGCGTTGGTACAGGCTGCGGAGGAGCTCGAGCTCGCGGTCGCGCCCGACCATCGGCGCGCGAAGCCCGGGGACGCCGCGCTCGGGCGCCCCGGGTTTCCGCTCCTCGAGCAGGAGGGCGACGACGGGCCGCTCCTTGCCGCGGAGCTCTCGCTCTTCGAGCCGATGGAACCGAAAGCCGCGGGCCGCCCGCGCCGTGCGTTCGGACACCACGATCCCGCCGGGGTCGGCACCCTGCTCGAGCCGCGCGGCCACGTTCACCGCGTCGCCGGTCACCATCGGGTCGCCCGGTCGGGGGTTCGTGGCGGCGAGGACCTCGCCGGTGTTCACGCCGGTCCGGATCTGCAGCGTGATGCCGAAGCGGCGGTCGAGGTCCGCGTTGACCTCGGCGAGGCGGTCGCGCATGCGGAGCGCCGCCCGGAGCGCCCTCGAGGGGTCGTCCTCGTGCGCCGTCGGCACGCCGAACGCCGCCATGACGGCATCGCCGATGAACTTCTCGACCGTGCCTCCCTCCGCCTCGATCTCCTCGCGCATCGCCCCGAAGTAGGCCGCGAGCACCTCCTGGAGCCGCTCGGGATCCAGGCGCTCGCCGAGGCTCGTCGAGCTCGTCACGTCCGCGAACAGGATCGTCACGAGGCGCCGTTCCTGGCCCGGCGGGACCGGTTCGAGCGCCTCGAGCGCCGAGCCGCACGCGGGACAGAAGCGGGCCTCGACCGGCACCTCGGCTCCGCAGGTGGGACACGACGGAACGAGCGACGACCCACACGCCGAACAGAAGCGGGCGCCGTCGGAGTTCTCGCCGCCGCATGCGGCGCAGGTCTTCACGAGCGCGAGTGTACGACCGGGTACGGACGCCGAAGGCGTCGGCGCGCGGCCCGCCGAGCGACCGGAGGCGATGCGGGCATCGCTTAGACTCCCGCGCATGAACGTGCCCGAGAAGCCGACGCTGGACGGCCTCGAAACGAAGTGGGGCGAGCGGTGGGAGACCGACGGCACCTACCGGTTCGACCGTTCGAAGACGCGGGACCAGGTCTTCGCGATCGACACCCCGCCGCCGACCGCGAGCGGGACCCTGCACGT
>CBRGMI010000166.1:0-4586 GCA_967797495.1 uncultured bacterium | reverse complement strand
TGTACCGCGCCATGAGCACGGCGAGCCCGAGCCCGACCGCGGTCCCGAGCGCCAGTCCTGCGAGCGCGATGCGGAACGTGAACCACGCTCCCCGCAAGACCACGACCAGGATCGGCGTGTCGGACGCCCGGTTCTCGGGCTGCCCGTAGCGCGAGACCATCTCCCACACGTGGGGCATCGCGGTGTCGTTCGCGCGGGGCAGGATCGTCCAGCCGAACACGGTCCCGCCGTCCTCGGGACCAAGGACCTTGTAGAGCTCCCACACGACGGCCACCAGGATCAGCGCGAGCGCGAACGTCCAGACGCGCCGGAGCCGCGTCAAGTCTTCGCGCGGACCGTGTCGGCGATGGCCGGGATGACCTTCTCGCCGTAGGCCTGCAGGGTCTCGTCCTTCGCGTCGTGTTGCAGGTAGACGGCGAACTGGTGGACGCCGAGCGCCTTCAGCTCCTCGAGGCGTCGCACGTGCTCCTCGACCGGCCCGAGGACGCAGAAGCGATCGATGATCTCGTCGGGCACGAACTCCGTGTGGACGTTGCCCGCCTGGCCGTGCTCGTTGTAGTCGTAGCCCTCGCGACCCTTGATGTAATCCGTGAGCTCCTGGGGCACGGCGGAGGTCTCCCCGTAGCGGGCCACGATGTCGGCCACGTGGTTGCCGACCATGCCGCCGAACCACCGGCACTGGTCGCGGGCGTGTCCGACATCGTCGGTGACGTAGGCCGGCGCGGCCACGCAGATCATGACGTCGTCGGGATCGCGGCCGGCCTCCTCGGCCGCAGTGCGGACGGCCCCGATCGTCCACTCGGTGATGTGCGGGTCGGCGAGCTGCAGGATGAACCCGTCAGCCACCTCGCCGATCAGCGTGAGCGCCTTGGGACCGTAGCCCGCGACCCACACCTCGGCGCGGCTCCTCGACGCCCACGGGAACCGGATCCTCGAACCCCGATACTCGGCCGTGCGACCGTTCACGAGCTCGCGGATCACCTGGACGCTCTCGCGCAGCGTCGCGAGGGTCGTCGGCTTGCCGTTGATGACCCGCACGGCCGAGTCGCCTCGCCCGATGCCGATCACCGTCCGGTTCCCGAACATCTCGTTCAGCGTGGCGAACACGCTCGCCGTCACCGTCCAGTCGCGGGTCGCCGGGTTGGTGACCATCGAGCCGACGGTGACCTTGCGGGTGTTCGCGAGGATCTGCGTGTAGATCGGGAACGGCTCTTCCCACAGGATGTGGCTGTCGAACGTCCACACGTGCGTGAACCCGTAGGTCTCCGCCTTGGTACCGAGGTCGATCACGCGGGCGCTCGGAGGGGTGGTCTGCAGCACCACACCGATGTCCATCGCGCCCCCCTCCTCCCCCGTCGCTCAGCGAGCGACGATCGGGTCGTACGCGTCGGGCCGGCGGTCCCGGTAGAACGCCCACCGGTCGCGGACCTCGCGGATCTTGTCCAGGTCGAGCTCGCGGACGATCAGCTCGGGCTTGTAGGCGTCGCCGACCTCGCCGACGAACTGCCCCTCCGGATCGACGAAGTAGCTCTGCCCGTAGAAGTCGTTCTCGCCGAGCGGCTCGATGCCGACGCGGTTGATCGCGCCGACGTAATACATGTTCGCGACGGCGGCGGCCGGTTGCTCGAGCCGCCAGATGTACTCGCTCAGCCCGCGATGGGTGGCCGACGGGTTGAACACGATCTCGGCGCCGTGCAGTCCGAGGATCCTCCACCCCTCCGGGAAGTGCCGGTCGTAGCAGATGTAGACGCCGACCTTGCCGACGGCGGTCTCGAACACCGGGTACCCCTCGGTGCCGGGCGTGAAGTAGAACTTCTCCCAGAACCCCTTCACCTGCGGGATGTGCTGCTTGCGGTACTTGCCGAGGTAGGTCCCGTCGGCGTCGATCACGGCGGCGGTGTTGAAGTACTGCCCCGCCTGCACGAACTCGTACATCGGGAGCACCATCACCATCCCGAGCTCCTTCGCGACGCTCTGGAACCGCTTGGTGGTGGGACCGTCGGGGATCGGCTCGGTGTAGCTGTAGTACTCGGTGTCCTGGACCTGGCAGAAGTAGGGTCCGTAGAACAGCTCCTGGAAGCAGATGACCTCGGCGCCCTGCGCCGAGGCCTCGCGGGCGGCCTCCTCGTGCTTGTCGATCATCGACTCCTGGTCGCCGGACCAGTCCGTCTGCAGCAATGCGGCCTTGACGATCCTCGACATCGCGCCCTCCTGAGGGTTCATGCCGGGCGCTCCACGCCCCGGTTCCCCCAGGATGCTAACCACCCTCCGTCCGGAGCGCGAGGGGTGAGGTGGCCGGGCTTCGGGGCCGAGCCGCGGACGACCGGCTCCCGACCCATCCGCGCATCGGGCCTCGACGACCGGTGCGGAGCCGCAGGAGCGGGTTCGGCTACGTCAGACTGATCACGTCCGTGAAGATGTCGGCCTGCCCGTGCGGACGCCCCGGCGAGTTCCTAGCGTCGGTCCATACCGGGTATAGGAGCGACCCGCCGAGCGCGATCCCGTTGTAATCACCGATGAAGCAGCCGCACGAGAAGAACGCAACACCCGGGTTCCAAGCCACGTCGGAGATCAGCTCGTTCGCCCACGTCTGCCCTCCGTCGGTCGAGACCCCGATGAACGTCTCGATCAGCTGGTTCGTCGGGTCGTTCCGGTTGTCGTACCAGACGGCGAAGGCGTCGCCGTTGCTCTCGTCGACCGCGAGCCACGGGAAGAATTGATCCTTCGGCGCCGGGTCGCCAGAGGGGGTCACGGCGACCGTCGTGGTGTCCGACCACGCGGCTCCGAAGTCGTCCGAGGTCTGCACGGAGATGTCGGCGCCGGTCGATGTGCGATCGATGTTGTTCTGATAGGCGAACAGGAGCCGATCTCTCACGGGATCGAACGCGAGCGATGGTGAGATCGGGACCCGCGCCTGGTGCTTGCCCGGCAGGACATCCTGGCGACTCGGGTTGTCGGCGAACTGACCGGGCTTGTCGATCCGCACCCGTGCGGAGAACCCCGCACCACCGTTGGTGGATCGCGTGAAGAACAGCGCCGGGTCGAACGCGGTGTTGCACTCCTCGATCGCGTAGGCGACGTTCAGGCCGCCCGTGTCGTCCACGACCGGCGTCGCCCACTGGTTGGCCGAGGGCCCACGACCCCTGGAGCCCGGGTCATCCGGGACGACCGCCGTGTGCGACCACGTCCAGGTGTCGGGAGCGGCACCGGCCGGATCGGTGTAGGCGAGCTGCACCGGGCAGAAGTCGCTCCGACCCGAGGGGGAGGTCATGTGGAACTTGATGAACGTCAGGTACAGCCTGCCGAAATGAGGACTGGCGGGGTTGTTGTCAACGGCCAGCAGCTCCTTGTCGTAGAAGACCGAGGCGTCGACCGTGCCGTCCCCGGCGATGTTGGTGATGGCGACGGCCGCTTCCAGCGAATCCGTCCATGTCGCGCCGCCGTCGGTTGACCTCCAGACCTGGACCTCGGAGCTGGGGTTCGATGGCGAGAAGCACAGGGTCGCCAGGTAGAACGCCCCATCGCTCCGGCTGTACACCACCGATGGGTCCGATCCGAAGCACCGGCGGTCGTCGAACGAGAGTGTGTCCGGCGACAGCTTGGGGTCCTTGAACTCACTCGTCCACGTATCCCCACCGTTCGTCGTGTGTCCGATCCAGAATCCGTCTCCGCAGAAGTCGTTGGCGGCCGCGACCGCGTTGTCCTCGTCGAAGACGTTGACGGCGACCGACGTCTCGTTCTGCGGGAGCGGCGGATCGCAGTCATCGTTCATCTGCACGTCCGTCCCCTCGGCCGGCTGAAGGGCGGTGTCGGCGGAGGCAACCGCGTCGGAACCAAGCGCAACGAGCCGCGCTCGAACGCCTGCCGAGATTCCCCCGGGGTAGTTGCGTACATGCTTCACCCACAGGGGAGCGCCGCCGGCGCTCACCGCCGAAGAAGCGAGAGCAACCGAGGCCGTCAGCAACGCGAGGGCAGCGAACGTCGAGGCTCGACGCATGGCACGCCTCCTTCGAGGGGGCCTCAACCCCATAGCACTCGGTGGGTCCTGTCAAGGCCCATCTACAGGAGGACTACCACTCTCGCGGTGACCCAGGCCCGTCAACCAACTACCGTATCCGCCGTATCCGCATCAGGCGTCATCCGGCGCGGGAGGTGACCATGGCCGAGCGGAGCACAGGGGTCGTCGCGATCTCGCGGGCGATCGGGGCCGAGGGCGAACGGATCGGCGCGCTCGTCGCCGAGCGGCTCGGCTTCCGGTACGTGGACGAGGAGATCATCACGAGGGCCGCCGAGAAGCAGGGCGTCGACCCCGCGGCGATGGCGGATGCCGAACGCCGCAAGAGCGTGATCCTGCGGGTCCTGGAGGGCCTCGGCCAGAGCGGCGCCGCCGGCGCGACGCCGGGCGGGCCGATGTGGGTCCCCGACGACGCCACCGAGCTCGCCCAGAGCCACGACCGACGCGCGCTGATCCGCGAGACGATCCACGAGACCGCGGCCCAGGGCGACGTGGTGATCGTCGCGCACGCCGCGGCGTTCGCGCTCGCGGGCCGGGACGACCTGGTGCGCGTGCTGGTCACGGCGCCGGT
>CBRGMI010000165.1:0-4605 GCA_967797495.1 uncultured bacterium | reverse complement strand
TGGCGAGCGGACCCTTCAGCGCGACGCGGTTGCTCCGGATCGACTCGATCACCCGGGGAGGAAGCGGCGTCCCCTCGGCCTCGATGACCGAGACCCCGGCGGGCTGGACGTCCCACTCGATCTCCACGCCGGTGGCCTCGACCGACACGCGGGCGGCGTCGACGAGCTCGGGTCCGGCCCCGTCGCCGGGGATCAGCGTGATCCGGTGCACCGTCACGCGGTGATTGTGATGGGATGATGGGCGCAGCGACCATCATGACCCTTGGCCCGAAGGCGGGGAGCGTCCGGTGACCGACAGAGGCCTTCGCGAGATCGTGGCAGCCCAGACCCGGCTGTCCGACATCGACGGGCGGGCGGGCCGCCTGTGGTACGTGGGCTACGACATCCACGACCTGGCCGGTCGAACCTCCTACGAGGAGGTCGTGCACCTGCTCCACGAGCTCCGCCTGCCGAACCAGACGGAGCTGGATGCGCTCCGCGACTTCATGGTCGAGGAGCGCGAGGTCTCGAAGTTCCTGCGAGACGACCTCATGCCCACGCTGGCCCAACAGACCTCGCCGATGTCGATGCTTCGCACCAGCGTGTCGGCCGCCTCGGCCTACGACCCCGACGGGTGGGATGACTCGGTGGACGCGGATCGGCGCAAGGCGCTCCGCCTGATCGCGAAGACCCCGACCCTGCTCGCGATGTACCACCGGATGCGGACGGGTCAGGAGATCGTCCCGCCCAACACCAAGCTCCCGCACGCAGCGAACTTCCTCCACATGCTGCTCGGCCTCGAGCCGTCCCAGGAGGACGCCGAGGTGATCGACACGACGTTCGTGCTGTACGCCGATCACACGATGAACGCCTCCACCTTCACGGCTCGGATCGTCGCCTCGACGCTGTCCGACATGTTCTCGGCGATCACCGCGGCGATCGCCGCGCTCAAGGGACCGCTGCACGGCGGCGCCAACGAGGAGTCGATGAAGATGCTCGAGGAGGTCGGGTCGCCGGACCGCGCCGAGGCGTACGTGCGCGACCGGCTCGAGCGCCACCAGAAGGTGATGGGGTTCGGCCACGCCGTCTACAGGACGATGGACCCGCGGGCGGCGGTGCTCAAGCGCCTCTCGAAGGAGACCGGCGAGCGGCACGGGGACACGTCGTGGTACGAGATCTCCGAGGCGATCGAACGCACCGTCGGCGAGCAGAAGGGCCTGTACCCGAACGTCGACTTCTACGCCGCGAGCGTGTACCACACGCTCGGCATCCCGACCGACCTCATGACGCCGATCTTCGCGGTCGCGCGGATGGCCGGATGGACGGCCCACGTGCGCGAACAGTACGCGGACAACCGCGTGATCCGGCCCGGATCGGAGTACATCGGACCCCGCGACCAGTCGTGGGTCCCGATCGAGGAGCGCTAGGGCCCGGCTCAGGCCGGAACCGGCGGCGGAGGAGCCGCGGGCTGCGCGCCACCCGTCGCGGCCGCGTCCCAGACGCGGTTCAGGTGCTCCTGCACGTAGGCCGCCATCCCGATCCAGATCACGAGCGCCAGGATGACGACGAGCGCCGGCGAGATCTGCGATTGGATCCCCCGCTGCTGCTGCATCTGGACGACGTGGTTCGACGTGTTGTAGTAGGCGATGAACGGCGGGACGATCAGCAGGAAGCCGGGGATCACGGCCAGGAGCGAGCGAGACGGACTGATCGTCTGGTCCCCGGTGTAGCGCAGGATCTCCTCGTTCACCTTGTAGTACCAGTACAGGCCGTAGATGCCGAGCGTGATGAGGCTCAGCCCCAGCACGCCGAGCGGATTCCGCTTCAGATACGCCTGTCCCTGGATCGTCACCGTCTCGGCCACGTCGCCCCCTCCTATCGGTTGCTCGGCGAGTCTACGCCGGGCCGGGAACGGGGCGTGGGAGCAGCCCGGCTCCCTCGATCACGTGCCGGACGGACTCCTCGCGGCCGAGCCCCATCACATGCACCCCCGAGATGCCCTGCATCGCCCGGAGCCCCGAGACGATCTCGACGCACTGCGCGGTCCCCAGCGCCTCGGCCTCGGGTCCCGCATCCTCGAGCGCACGGAGCAGGGCGTCCGGCACGTGGACGCCGGGCAGGTGCTCGTTCATGTATCGGGCCTGCTTCGCGCTCCGAAGCGGCGCCACGCCGACGAACACGGCCGTTCGCTCGAAGACACCGCGGGCGCGGACGATCTCGGCCCACGCCGCCAGCCGGTCCAGGTCGTAGGCGATCTGGGTCATCACGAACCCGGCGCCGGCGTCGAGCTTGACCTCGAGTCGGGCCGGGTCGTAGTGCTCGACGAGCGGGCTGTCGGCCACGCCGACGAAGTAGCGGGGCGCCGGAGCGATCTCGGTCCCCGACGGGAGCTTCGAGTCCTCACGGAGCATCGAGGCGAGAGCGATGAGATCGAGCAACCCGAGGTCGTTGACCGGGGCCGCGTCCGGCTCGTCCCCGACCGACAGCGGGTCGCCGGTCAGGCACAGCAGGTTGCGGGCGCCGAGCCCCCAGGCCCCGAGGAGATCGGCGGCGATCGCCAGCCGGTTCCGATCGCGGACCGTGAGCTGGAGGGTAGGTTCGAGACCCGTCCGGGCGACGATCGCAGCGCCCGCGACCGGCGACATGTGTGAGCTCGCAGTCGGGTTGTCGGTGACGTTGACGGCGTCCGCGTAGCCGACGAGCTCGCGCGCCTGGCGTTCGACCGGCTCGGGATCGCTCGACCTCGGGGGGACGACCTCGGAGGTCACGCAGAAGCGGCGCGAGCGAGAGAGCGCCTCGAGCCGGCTGCTCGGTTGGCTCAACGCTGCTCGGAGAGCTTCTCGGCCGCGGACACGGTGTTGAGCAGCAGCATCGCCGTAGTCATCGGACCGACGCCGCCGGGGACCGGTGTGATCATCCCCGCGACCTCCTTCACCTCGTCGAACGCCACGTCGCCGACCAGGCCGTGCTCGGTCCGGTGCACGCCCACGTCGACCACGACCGCGCCCGGCTTGATCATGTCGGCGGTCACGAGCTGCGGTCGCCCCGTCGCGGCGACCAGGATGTCGGCGCGCCGCGTGTGCTCCGCCAGGTTGCGCGTCTTGACGTGACAGACCGTCACGGTCGCGTTGCCACGGATCCAGTCCTGCGCGAGCAGGATCGACAGCGGCGCCCCGACCAGATCGCCGTAGCCCGCCACCACGATCTCGGCTCCCTCGAGCTCGACCCCGGAGCGGAGCAGGAGCTCGACGATCCCGTAGGGGGTCGCCGGCGGGAACGACGGCTCGCCGCGGACCATCAGGCCGACGTTGAGCGGATGCAGGCCGTCGACGTCCTTGCGCGGATCGATCGTGGTCTGCACCGCGAGCTCGCTGACGTGCCTCGGCAACGGGAGCTGCACGATGATCCCGTGGATCTCCGGGTCGCGGTTCAGCCGCCGGATCGTCGCGAGGAGCTCGCCCTCGGTGATGAAGCCGGGCAGGTCCACCTGCTCCGAACGCATCCCGACCTCGGAGCACGCCTTGTGCTTGGCTCCCACGTAGATCCGTGACGCCTCGTCGGCGCCCACGAGCACGGCCGCGAGCCCCGGCTGGATCCCGCGGTCGACGAGCGCCATCGCCCGTTCGGCCACCTGCGCCTTGATCTGCGCGGCGACCGCCCTCCCGTCCAGGATCGTCGCGGTCACGAGCCGAATCCTACCGACGAGCCGAGTGCGGAGCCCGCGGGAGCCGACCGACCCGCGGACCGACGGTCAGGCCGTCGCGATCACCCAGAGAGGGGTCTCTCCCTCGTCCTCGATCTCGTCGGCCTGGATCAGATCGAACCCTGCATCTCGCAGGAGACCGCGGTTCGTGTCACCGGCGAAGTGGCTCCAATACATGGGCGCCCCGTAGAAGTCCGAGACGTGTTCCGCCGGGTTGTCGCCGCTCCCGAGCGTCCCCGCGAACACGCCTCCCGGCTTCAACCAGCCGTGGACGCGCGCGAACAGGGACGCGTGCACCTCACGCGGCACGTGGATCAGCGTCCAGAACGCCACGACCGCGTCGAACGATCCCGGCGCGAACGCGAGATCCACCATGTCCGCGCGCACGAACCTGGCGGCCGGCGCGTTCCGGCGCGCGAGCTCGAGCTGCCCCGCCGAGATGTCGACCCCCATGACGCGGGCACGGGTCGTGAGGTCGGCGGTGACGAGGCCGGCGCCGCAGCCGAGGTCCAGGACCGTACTTCCCTCGGGGATCAGCTCGAGGACGCGGGCGAGGAAGCTCCGGAAGTACGTCTCGGGGCCTCGACCGGCGCGGACCGCCTCGGCGTACCGATCGGCGATCGCGTCGTACCCCGATTCAACGATCTCGCGCGGATCGTCGGGCATTGTGCTCAGTGACGGAAGTGCCGCCGCCCGGTCACGACGACGGCCATGCCTCGGGACTCCGCGACCGCGAGCACCTCCTCGTCGCGGATCGAGCCGCCTGGGTGGATCACCGCCGTCACACCGGCGTCCGCCGCGACCTCGACCGCGTCGGGGAACGGGAAGAACGCGTCGCTCGCCATGACCGAGCCCTTCGCGCGGTCGCCCGCCTTCCGCACGGCGAGCACCGAGGCGTCCACCCGCGACATCTGGCCGGCCCC
>CBRGMI010000164.1:0-4614 GCA_967797495.1 uncultured bacterium | reverse complement strand
TCGAGAACGGGTTCGGCCCGGAGAGCCTGTGGCCCAACCCGAACGAGCTCGACCTCCCGCTCACCGACGCGACGATCGAGAACTTCGGCGGGTCGACGTGTTCGGGAGGCTCGCAGATCACGCTTGCCGACGCGCTCCGTCAATCGTGCAACGTCGTGTTCGGCGCGGTGGGGCTCGAGCTCGGCGCCGACAGGCTCGCCGAGCAGGCGCGCGCGTACGGGTTCACCGCCGAAGCCGGCGAGGACCTCGTCCCGTTCGACATCCCGTGGAGCTCGGGGGTGTTCCCCGCGCCCGAGACGTTCGAGGGCCGGGATCCCGCCGTCGCGATCTCGGCGATCGGACAGCAGGACGTGGCCGCGAACCCGCTGCAGATGGCCCTGGTCGGGGCGGCGATCGCCAACGACGGCGTCGAGATGCAGCCGCGCCTGGTCACCGAGGCCCGAGACCCGAGCGGGCGCGTGATCGCGGAGTTCCGGCCGAAGGAGTTCTCGAGGCCGCTGTCGCCGGAGAACGCCGCCGCGCTGACGCAGATGATGGTCGGCGTCGTGGAGAGCGGGACCGGCACGGCGGCCCAGATCCCCGGCGTCACGGTCGCCGGCAAGACCGGCACCGCCCAGCACGGCGAGGGCGAGAACCCGCACGCGTGGTTCGTGTGCTTCGCGCCCGCCGAGGCTCCCGAGGTCGCCGTCGCCGTGATCGTCCTCGACGGGGGTAGCCTTGGCAGCGAAGCGACGGGCGGCCAGGTCGCCGCCCCGATCGCGAGGGCCGTCGTCGAGGCCGCCTTGGGCGTGTGAACAGGAGGTACCGAAGATCGACCTGCCGGTGACCCTGGGGGGACGCTACCGCGTCGAGCGTGAGCTCGGCCGGGGCGGCATGGCCAAGGTCTTCCTGGGCACCGACACGGTGCTCGGCCGGACGGTGGCCGTGAAGGTCCTCGCACCACAGTTCGCCGACGACGATGGCTTCGTGATGCGGTTCCGTCGCGAGGCGCAGGCCGCGGCGAGCATCGGGCATCCGCGCATCGTCTCGGTGTTCGATACCGGCTCGGACGACGGCGTGCACTTCATCGTGATGGAGTACGTCGAGGGCCGGACGCTCGCGGAGTTCCTCGCGGGGGGTGGGCGCATCCTCCCCGACCGCGCGATCGACATCGCGATGGACGTGTGCGGGGCGCTGGAGGCCGCGCATGCGCGGGGCGTGATCCACCGCGACATCAAGCCCGGCAACATCATGCTCAACCCGCGCGGCGAGGTGAAGGTCACCGACTTCGGCATCGCACGGGTCACCGCGACGGCCGACACGATCGAGCAGACCGCGGCGATCCTCGGCACGGCGTCCTACCTGTCGCCGGAGCAGGCGCAGGGACAGCCCGTCGACGGGCGTTCGGACATCTACTCGCTCGGGTGCGTTCTGTACGAGATGGTCACGGGCCGGCCGCCGTTCCTCGGCGACTCCCCCGTCGCGGTCGCGTCCAAGCAGGTGCTGGAGCAGCCGACGCCGCCGTCGCGGCTGAACACCGATGTCACGGCCGACCTCGACGCCGTGATCCTGCGGGCGCTCGCGAAGAACCCGGAGAACCGCTACCAGTCGGCCGAGGAGATGCGCGCCGACCTCGAACGCGCCAAGCGCGGGCTCCCCGTGCAGGCGACGCCGCTGCTCGCCGCCGGGACCACCCAGGTCCTGAACCGGCCGCCCGCGCATGCGACCGAGGTGCTTCCGCCGCCCGAACGCGAGCGCGGCACGAACTGGGTGCCCATCGTCGTCACGCTCGTGCTGATCGCGCTCCTGGGGGCCCTGCTGTGGTTCCTGGCGGCCAACGTCCTGAACAACGACGATCAGCAGACGGGGGTGATGGTCACCGTCCCGAACGTGGTCGGCGACAAACGGGCACAGGCGATCAGCAAGCTCGAGGACGCCGGACTCGAGGTCGGCACCGTCACCACCGCCCCGGCCGCCGACGACACGCAAGAGCCCGGCACGGTCCTGGAACAGGACCCGGCCGCCGGCGACGAGGTCGACCGTGGCGCGAAGGTCGACCTCACGATCGTCGCGGCGCCGGATCAGGTGGCGATCCCGGACCTCGAGGGTTCGTCGGTGGAGGAGGCGCAGGCCTCCCTGGTCGACCTCGGTCTGGAACCCGGGGGCCCGGTCGAGGAGCCGAGCGACACGGTCCCGGAGGGTTCGGTGACGCGGACCGACCCCGCCTCGGGGCAGGAGGTCGAGCCGGGATCGACGGTGACGATCTTCGTGTCGACCGGAGCCGCGCAGGTCGCCGTGCCCGAGGTGCGATGCCAGAGCTTCGGCTCGGCCCAGAACGAGCTCTCCAAGCTGGGCCTGAACTCGGTCATCTCGAGCGACACCGTGGCGGTGAACACCGCGTGCCCGCTCGGCAACAAGGTGGCCGCGCAGGATCCCGCCCCCGGCACCCAGGTCGACCCCGGGACGACCGTGACCCTGTTCCCGGGCGCGGAGGGCCCGACCGGCCCGACCGGCGCTACGGGCGTGACCGGCGAGTAGGCGTGGCGGCCTGGTTCGTCCACGAGGACTTCACCGACGAGGAGCGCGCCCGGCTCGAACCCCACTTCACCAACCTCGACGGCCCGGTCTTCGCGCTCACCAACCTGCCCGAGGTGGTCAAGGGCGCGCTGTTCGCCCGGTACTCGCGCACGCCGAAGTCGCTCCGCCGCCTGTTCCTCGACGAGTTCGCCGAGCCGCTGGAGGCCGGCGCCGTCGCGGGGCTCGAGGGCGTCAGGGTCGAGAGGGCCGAGCAGCTGTTCGACCGGGTGTTCTTCGAGTTCGGCGACGACTCCGTCGCGCAGCTCGGCGGCGTGCACCTCGCGTGCGAGCAGGCCTCGCAGCTGCTCGCGAAGGCGATCGAGTGGGGGCGCCTCGCGGCCTACCTCGAGCAGTCGACGCGCTACATGCGCTACGACGACCGGCCCGGCGGCCGCTGGCGGCTGACGACGCCGCTCGAGATCGAGGGCGGCCCCGCGGGCGAGGCCTACGAGGCGTACGCGACGCGGACGTTCGAGGCGTACGGGCGGATGTTCCGGCCGCTGTTCGACCTGTTCGCAGAGCGCTTCCCCAAGGACCCGGACGATTCGGACTTCCTGTACCGCTCGACGATCACGGCGAAGACCTGCGACACGCTCCGGGTGCTGCTGCCGGCCGGTACGCGTTCGAACCTCGGCGTGTTCGCGACAGGCCAGGCCTACGAGCAGATGCTGATCCGGATGCACGCCCACCCCCTCGCCGAGGTGCGCGAGTACGCCGACCTGATGCTCGTCGAGCTCCGCAAGGTGATCCCCGCGTTCCTCAAGCGCGTCGACCTCCCCGACCGCGGCGTGGCCTGGTCGCGCTACCTCGCGGAGACCCGCGAGGCGACGGCCGAGGTCACGTCGAAGTTCACCGAGGGGGCCGAGGCGGGCCATCGCGACGCCGTCACGCTCACCGAGTACGACCCGCTGGGCGAGGAAAAGGTGATCGCCGCGGCGATGTATGCGGCGTCGGACCTGCCCGACGACCGGCTTCAGTCACTCGCGCACTCGATGAGCGCCGACGAGCGCGACGCGGTGCTGCGCGCCTACGTCGGAGAACGCGGCAACCGGCGGCACAAGCCCGGCCGCGCGTTCGAACGCACCGGCTACCGGTTCGACGTGCTGTGCGACTACGGCGCGTTCCGCGACCTCCAGCGCCACCGCCTGCTCACGCTCGAATGGCAACGCCTGTCGCCCCAGCTCGGGTTCGACACCCCGGAGGTGATCGCGGATGCGGGGATGACCGACGAGTGGAACCGCGTGATGGAGGACTCGGCGGCAACCTGGACCACGCTCGTAGACCAGGCGGGTCCGGACGTGGCGCAGTACGCGGTCTCGATGGCGTACCGGATCCGGTTCGTGCTGCAGATGAGCGCCCGGGAGGCGATGCACCTGATCGAGCTCCGGTCGTCGCCGCAGGGTCACCCGACCTACCGGCGGATCGCGCAGCGGATGCACGAGCTGATCGACACCACCGCCGGCCACCGCGCGATCGCCTCGACGATGACGTACCTCGACACGAGCGACGTCGATCTCGAACGCCTCGAGGCCGAGCGCCGCGCCGAGGCGAAACGCAGGGCCGCTACCCCTTAAGGTGCGACACCCAGGATCTCGGCCAGGTCGAAGCTCACCGGCTCCTCCAGCTGCTCGAACGTGCACGAGCGCGGTTCGCGGTCGGGGCGCCACCGGACGAACTGCGCCGTGTGCCGGAACCGATTCCCCTCCATGTGGTCGTAGCGGACCTCGACGACACGCTCGGGTCGGAGCGGGACGAACGAGAGGTCCTTCTTCGGGTTCCAGCGGCTGCCCTCGGCGCTGCGCGGCGTCCGGGCCTCGGCCATCTCCCGCTCCCAGTCCCATGGGTGCCCGTCGAAGGTGGTGACCCAGGGCTGCAGCTCCTCGAGGAGCTTCCGTCGGCGGTCCATGGGGAACGCGCCGATCACGCCGACGTTGGCGAGCACGCCCGCGTCGTCGTAGAGCCCGAGCAGGAGCGACCCGACGGCATCGGGACCGCTCTTGTGCAGCCGGTACCCGGCCACGACGCAGTCGGCGGTGCGCTCGTGCTTGATCTTGAACA
>CBRGMI010000163.1:0-4697 GCA_967797495.1 uncultured bacterium | reverse complement strand
TCCGAGTCCTCGATCTCGATCTCGCCCGCCCTGATGACCCGTTTGCGCATCCCGCAGCTCTCCTCGACCGGACGTCGACGTGAGTCTAGGACGAGCGGGCGCCGCGATGTGCGCCTTGCGTCGCCGAAGCGGCCCGCGATGGCGTCTCCGACGCCGCACTCGGGTCCTCGACGGGAGGTGTGCGGGGACTCGAGGCCCGAGATGTGAGAAACCGCCGCGACCCGAAGGTCACAGCGGTCTCTCACGGCGGACTGTACGGACGCCGGTCGAGACGGTCAACCCGGCTCGAACGCTTTTGTCACTCTTTCTTCAACCGCTCCGTCCGCCGGGTGGCGGCCTCGAGTCGCCGGGGGTCGGGTTCGACGCCGATCCCGGGTCCGTCGGGGACCGGCAGCGTGCCGTCGGGCGCCAGGACGAGCGGCTCGGTCAGGTCCTCCGCGAAGTATCGCGACGTCGCGCTGGTGTCGCCGGGCAGCCGGAAGTTCGGGAGCGCGGCCAGCGCGAGGTTCGTCGAACGCCCGATCCCGGTCTCGAGCATCCCCCCGCACCACACGGGCACGCCGAGCTCGGACGCGACGTCGTGCACGCGCTTGGCCTCGAGCAGCCCGCCGACGCGCCCCTGCTTGATGTTCACGATCCGGCACGCCCCGAGCTCGATCGCCGCCCGGGCGTCCGCGGCCGAGCGGATCGACTCGTCCAGACAGATGTCGGTCCGGATCTCACGCTGGAGCAGCGAATGCTCCCACAGGTCCTCGTGGTGCAACGGCTGCTCGATCATCAACAGGCCGAACGCGTCGAGCTCCCGGAACACGTCGACGTCCGCGAGCCGGTAGGCGGCGTTCGCGTCCACCGAGAGCAGGATCTCGGGGTTCGCCTCCCGGATCGCGCGGACGCGTTCGACGTCGGCGCCCGGCTCGATCTTGAGCTTGATGCGGCGGTAGCCCTCGGCGAGGTAGCCCGCGACCTGCTCGACCAACACGTCGGCCGAGGGAGCGATCCCGACCGAGACGCCGCACTCGACCCGGTCGCGGGCCGCTCCCAGGTAGGACGCGAGCGAACGGCTCCGCGCTCGGAGCTCGGCGTCGAGCACCGCGTTCACGAGCGTGGCCTTGGCCATCGGGTGCCCGCGGACGAACCGCAGGACCGAGGGGACAAGCTCGGCCTCGACGTGCCCCGCGGCGAACAACGCGGGTGCGAGGAAGTCGCGGATCATCAGCCAGGCCCCGTCGTTCCACTCCTCGGAGAAGGTGGGCTCGACGTCGCTGACGCACTCCCCCCACCCGACCGCGTCGTCGGTCTCCACGCGCGCGAGGATGCAGACCTTCTCGTTGGACTCGCCGAGGCTGGTCCGGAACGGCCGGACCAGCGGGATCGCGACCAGGCGAAGCTCGATCGAACGGATCCGCGTCACCGACGGACGTCCTCTGCCGGCGCGAACGCGTAGCTCGAGGCCGCGCGGTCGAACCCCGCCGCGATCATCCCCGCCGTCAGACAGGCCTCGATCGCCTCGGCCGAGGCGTCGCGCCACGCCGACGCGCACGCGGCATCGTCGGTCCGAAGCCGCGCGTAGTCGCTCGGGACCGCGACGAGCGCCCCGCGCCCGCTCGGCGCATGGACGTCGCCCGGCCAGCCGCCGTCGTCCTCGAGCGCCGCCTCGTGCGCGCCGACGTCCCTCGGGCCGGGTTCGCGCCCGAGGTCCCACCGAACGGTGAACCGGTCGCTCCGCTCGCCGGCGTTGACCTCATCGACCATCGCCCCGTAGTGGTTGCGGTCGAAGCGATCCGCGACCGCGCCGAGCTTGTGCAGGTTGAAGTACCCGTTGCGCGCGACGAGGGGGTCGAAGGTCCACCGGACCTCGGCGATCCCCTGGTCGAGCGCCTGCGCGCGCTGCGCGAGCTTGAGCGCGTACCCGACCCCTCGATGACGCCGACCGGGCAGGGCGGCGAGCATGTGCGAGTGGGTATGCAGCCCGTCCTCGGGATCTATCCCGACCCATCCCAGGACGTACCCGATCGCCTCGTCGCCGTCGAACGCGCCGTACGGCACGTTCCCGCTGTCGGCGAGCGCGCGGAGCACCTCGCGCGGGAAGGGCTCGGGGCCCGCCCAGGTGGCGTCCATGACCCGGAGGATCCGATCCGCGTCCTCGAGCTCCGCGAGCGGTCGGAGCTCGACGCCGGCGGCGCGGGCCGCCTCGAACGCCAGCTCCCACGGGTCGCGCTCCACGGCGCCGGAGTCTAGCCATCCCGGGACCCATGCCGGGACCGGCACCGGCAGGGCACCCTCGGCCACAACGCGAGGGGCCCGCGACGAGCGCGGGCCCCTCGGCGGAACGTGTCCGGCTCGGCTAACCGCCCGAGGGCGGCGGCAGCTCCTGCCACTCGTCCTCGTCCAGATCCTTGCCGCGCCGGCGTTTGAAGACGGCTACGACGGCCGCCACGATCGCCGCGATGAACGCGATCTTCATCAGCCTGCCGAAGAAGCCGCGCTTCTTCGTTTCCTCAGTTCCTTCGGACATCGCCGCCTCCTCCTCGCCGGGTGGGCCTGGTTGGACTTGAACCAACGACCTCATCCTTATCAGGGATGCGCTCTCACCGAGCTGAGCTACAGGCCCAGGGAAAACTGCAGGGGCCTCACCCGGCCCGGCGGCAAGCGTACGCGTGGCTTCGAAAGGGTGTCAATCGTGCGCGCGATCAGGGTGGAGCGATGCAGAGTGGAGCGCGCTATCGGCGCTCGGACAGCGTGACCTCGATGCCGCCGACGACGTCGGAGAGCAGGTTGTACAGGAACACGATGAAGACGTTGATCAGCGTCCACAGCACGACGAGCACGAGCCCGATCGACAGGCCGCGGGTGAACAGCCACCCACCGTGGATCTCGAAGGACTGGTCCGCGAACAGGTCCCGGATCAAGCGCGTGAGGGAATCGAGCGCTCCGATCGCCCCCAAGATCGCGTACAGGATCATCATCGCGCCGAGGATCACCACCATCACGCACAGGTAGAAGAAGAACGAGATCTTGAAGACCGACCACGGCTCGACCTTGCGCAGCACGACCCTGGCCTTCCGCGATCGGGCGGGCGAGGGTTTCGCGCGTCTGGGCTCGGCACGGGCGGGAGCCCCCGGGGGCGGGGGCGCGGGCGGGGCGACGGTGGCCTGGTCGGCGGGATCGCTCACGGGTTCTGGCTCTTTCTACGCGGCGGGGGGCCGCGCGGCAACCACGTGGGCCCGTCCGGGCGGCCCGAACACGAGCCGTGCGTGCACGGGGGCGAGCACGCCGAGCACGACGACCGCGAGCACCCACGACGCCGTCCCGACGTCGTCCTGGACCAGCAGGCCCCCGACGGCCACCCCGACCCCGCACGCGGCCATCACCGCGAACGCGGCCGCGGCCGGCAACCGGCGCCAGAGCACGAACACGGTCAGCAGGCCGAGCGCGCTCGCGCCGACGATCGTCGCGACACCGGCACCGGTCGACACGATGGGATTATCTGTCGAGGACGGCTACCGTGGATCCCACGACCCCGCTCGAGCACGACCTGCGGATCATCCTCGCGATCCAGTCCCTGCGCGCGTTCGGCTACGGGTTCGCGAGCGTGGTCCTGGGCGCGGCGCTCGCCGACGGCGGTCTCTCCGACGGCCAGGTCGGGCTCGTGTTCGCGGCGATCCTCGCCGGCAACGCCCTGGTCTCGATCGCGATCGGTCTCGCCGGAGATCGCATCGGGAGGCGGCGCGCGTACGTCCTGCTGCTGTTCGTGATGAGCGCGGCCGGCGTCGCGTACGCGCTTTCCGACTCCGTCGTGGTGCTGGTGCTCGTGGCGCTCACCGGCACCCTGTCGACCGACGCGAACGAATCGGGCCCGCTCACCTCGCTCGAACAGGCGATGATGGGCGGCGCCGCGCCGGGCGTCCGCGCCCGCGTCTTCGGCAGGTACAACGCGATCGCCTACCTGTCCGGAGCGATCGGGGCGCTCGCCGGCGGTGGTCCGGCGCTGATCCGCGAACGGATCCCGAACCTCCCGACCGACCAGCGCTGGCTCCTGGTGCTCACGGTCGCGGGAGCCGTGTGCGTCGCGCTCACCCGCCGGCTCTCGCCCGCGATCGATGCCCGGGCCGGACGTGTGACCGCCCCGTTGCGCCGATCGCGCACGGAGGTGAGCCGGCTCGCGGTGCTGTTCGGTCTGGACGCGTTCGCCGGGGGGTTCGTGGTCTCGACGTTCCTGGTGTTCTGGTTCGGGCGGCGGTTCGGGGCGAGCGCGGAGCTCATGGGCCTGGTGCTGTTCTGTTCGGGTCTGCTCCAGGCGCTCTCGTCGATCGCGTCGGGATGGCTCGCCACCCGGATCGGCCTGCTCCAGACGATGGTGTTCACCCACCTGCCGTCGAACGCCCTGCTGATCCTGATCCCGGTGATGCCGACGCTCGGCTCGGCGATCGCGATGCTGTTGCTGCGCTCGACCCTGTCGCAGATGGACGTCCCGGCTCGGCAGGCCTACGTCACGGCGTTGGTCGATCCCGAGGAACGTACCGCGGCGGCCGCGTTCACCAACACCGCGCGTTACGTCGTACGTCCCTTCGGCGCCGCCGGCGCGGGCCTGCTGATGCAGTCGGTCGCGGCCGGCGCTCCGTTCGTGGTGGCGGGGGTCTTAAAGAGCGTCTACGACGTCCTGGTGTTCGCGCGGTTCCGGCGGGTCCCGCTCCCCG
>CBRGMI010000162.1:0-4699 GCA_967797495.1 uncultured bacterium | reverse complement strand
TCGTCGTCGTTCCTCGCGGTCGTCACGACCGTGATGTCCATCCCCCGGATCTTCAGGACCTTGTCGTAGTCGATCTCCGGGAAGATCAGCTGCTCGGTCAGCCCGAGCGTGTAGTCGCCGTGTCCGTCGAACGCGTTCGGGTTCAGCCCTCGGAAGTCCCGGATCCTGGGGATCGCGATCGAGACCAGCCGATCGATGAACTCCCACATCCGGTCGCCCCGCAGGGTGACCTTGGCGCCGATCGGACTGCCCTCACGCAGCTTGAACCCGGCGATGGACTTCCGGGCCTTCGTGATCACCGGCTTCTGGCCGGTGATGATCGTGAGGTCGTCGACCGCGGCCTCCAGCATACGGCCATCCTTCAGGGCGTCACCAACCCCCATGTTCACCACGACCTTCTCCAGGCGCGGCACCTGGTTCGGGTTGGCGAACCCCAGCTCCTGCTGCAGCCGGGTCCGGATCTCCTGGTTGAAGCGCCCCTTCAGGCGGGGCGTCGGCCGATCGGTCATTGGTCCGCCCCGCACTTCCGGCACACGCGGAACTTCGAGCCGTCCCCCTCGATGCGGTGACCGACCCGAGTCGGCTGGCCGCACGAGTTGCACACGAGCATCACGTTCGAGATGTCGATGTACAGCTCGGTGTCGATGATGCCGCCCTGCTGGAGCTGGGAACCGCTGGCCGAGCGCTTCCCCGACGTGCGCTGGTGCTTCTTGGCCATCGCCGCACCCTCGACCATCACCCGGCCGTCGCGGGGGAGAACGCGGATCACGCGGCCCGTGTGACCGGCGCTCTTGCCGGTCATGACCTTCACGGTGTCGTCCTTGTTGATGTTCACGCCTGGCATGTCACAACACCTCCGGGGCGAGCGAGATGATCTTCATGAAGCGGCGTTCGCGGAGCTCACGCGCGACGGGTCCGAAGATCCGCGTGCCGCGAGGGTTCTTCGAGTCGGCCGTCAGGATCACCACCGCGTTGTCGTCGAACCGGATGTACGAGCCGTCCGGGCGGCGTCGCTCCTTGGCGGTCCGAACGACGACGGCCTTGACGACCTCGCCCTTCTTGACGCCGCCGCCGGGCAGGGCGTCCTTCACCGAGCCGACCACCACGTCGCCCACGTGCGCGTACCGGCGACCGCTCCCGCCGAGCACGCGGATCACGAGGACCTCCTTGGCCCCGGTGTTGTCCGCCACCTTGCAACGCGATTCCTGCTGGATCACTTACTTGGCCCTCTCCACGATCTCGACCACCCGCCAGCGCTTGCTCTTGGAGGTCCGTCGCGTCTCCATCAGCCGAACGGTGTCGCCGACGTGCGCGTCGTTCGTCTCGTCGTGCGCGGCCAGCTTGTTCGAGCGCGCGACGGTCTTCTTGTACAGCGGGTGCCGCACGCGGCGGTCGATCCGGACGAGCACGGTCTTGTCCATCTTGTCGGACACGACGACGCCTACCCGGACCTTGCGCCGGGTCCGGTCCCCCGCCGAGCCCTCCGGTGCCGTCCGCGCCGGGATCGCCGACGCGGCGGCCTCGCCGAGCGTGGCGTCGGGCGTGGTCTGGTCCGTCGCGGTCTCGTCGGGTCGTTCGCTCATGATGCCTCCGCCTCGGTTGCTGGGGCCTCGTTCCGCTGCTTGGATGCGCGTTCGGTCACGATCGTGAGGATCCGTGCGATCTCGTGCCGGACGTCCTTGATCCGCATCGGGTTGTCGAGCTGCCCCGTCGCGAGCTGGAACCGCAGGTTGAACAGCTCCTCCTTGTCGGACTCGAGCCGCTCGAACAGCTCCTCGTCGCCGAGGTCTCGGAGCTCCCGGATGGTTGCCATCACTCCATCCCCCCGATGCCCGCGCGCGTGATGAACTTGCTCTTGATCGGCAGCTTGTGCGCGGCCCGTGACATCGCCTCGCGCGCGAGCGTCTCGGAGACCCCGGACAGCTCGAACATCACGCGCCCCGGCTTGACGACGGCGACCCAGCCCTCGGGGTTGCCCTTGCCCGAGCCCATCCGGGTCTCCGCCGGCTTCTTCGTCACGGGTTTGTCGGGGAAGATGTTGATCCACACCTTCCCGCCGCGGCGGATGTGACGCGTGATCGCGACACGGGCCGCCTCGATCTGGCGGTTCGTGATCCACGCGGCCTCGAGCGCGACCAGGCCAAAGTCGCCGAAATGCACCTCGGTCCCGCCCTTGGCGCGACCGCGCCGACGGCCTCGATGCACCTTGCGGTGCTTGACCTTCTTCGGAGCGAGCATCAGGCCTGCTCCTTCGGATCGGTCTCAGCGGCAGGCCCCGTCGGCTCTTCGTCGGCGGCAGCGTTCGTGCTCGCCACGGTTTCCTGCGCCGACGAGTCGCCGCCTGGTCCCGCCGCCTCGGCCGGTTCGCCTTCCGCCGGTGCGGTCGGTGCTTCGGCGGGTGCCTCCGGCTCGGCGACCTCGGCGGCCTCTCGCTCGTCGGTGATGAGCGCGCCGGTCGAGGCGCCGCCGCTGGAGACCTGCGCGAGCGCGCGAGCGCGGAGCCGCTCGGTCTCCTGCTCGGCCTGGGGGATCTCGTCGCCGTGGTAGACCCAGACCTTCACCCCGATCTGCCCGAACGTGGTCTTGCCCTCGGCCGTCCCGAAGTCGATCTTCGCGCGGAGCGTGTGGAGCGGGACCCTGCCCTCTCGGTACCACTCGCGGCGGGACATCTCGGCGCCGCCCAGGCGGCCGCCGCACTGCACCCGCACGCCGAGCGCGCCCGAGCGCATCGCCGTCTGCACCGCCCGGCGCATGGCGCGGCGGAACGACACGCGGCCGGCGAGCTGCTCGGCCACGCCCTGCGCGAGCAGGGTCGCATCGGTCTCGGGGCGCGTCTCGGAGGCGGCCGAGTTCATGTCCTCGACCTTCACGTCGACCCGCTTCTTCGTCACGCGCTCGACGTCCTTGCGGATCTTGTCCACCTCGGCGCCCTTGCGACCGATCACGATGCCCGGGCGCGCCGTGCGGATGTAGACCCAGATCTGGTCGCCCTTTCGCTCGATGTCGATGCTCGATATGCCGGCGCGCGACAGGCGCGAGCGGATGTGCTTTCGGATCCAGATGTCCTCGTGGAGCTGATCGGAGTAGTCCCGACGGGCGAACCAGTTGGACTTCCACGGGTAGATGACCCCGAGACGGAACCCGTACGGGTTGACCTTGTGACCCACTACGCATCCTCTCCCAACGAACGGACCACGAGCGTGATGTGCGACGTGCGCTTGAGGATCTTGGTCGCGCGACCGTAGGCGCGCGGGCGCCAGCGCTTCAGCGTCGGACCCTCGTCGACCCACGCGCGGTCCACGACCAGGTTCTGCGCGACCACGCCGGGTTGCTGCTCGGCGTTCGCGACGGCCGAGGCCAACGCCTTCTCGATCGTCTTGGCGGCGCCGAGCGGCGAGAAGCGCAGGATCCGGCGGGCCTCCTCGACCTGCCGGCCGCGGACGAGGTCCACCGCCCGCCGAGCCTTCGGCGGCGAGATCCGCACGTACTTCACCGTCGCTTTCGCCTCCATGTCCCGCTACCTCACCGTGGTCGAACGCTCTCCGCGCGCGTGCGAGCGGAACGTCCGGGTCGGCGCGAACTCGCCGAGCTTGTGCCCGACCATCGACTCCGAGATGTACACGGGCACGTGCTTGCGTCCGTCGTGGACCGCGATCGTGTGACCGACCATCTCGGGGACGATCGTCGAACGGCGCGACCAGGTCCGGACGACCTTCTTGTCGCTCTTGCGGTTCATCTCGACGATCTTGACCATGAGGTGCTCGTCGACGAACGGCCCCTTCTTGATGCTCCGCGCCACTATCCCCGCCCCTTCCCGCGACGGCGAACGATGTACTTGCTCGACGCCTTGTTCTTCTTCCTGGTGCGGCCTTCCTTCTTCCCCCACGGGCTCGTGGGGTGACGACCACCCGAACTCTTGCCCTCGCCGCCGCCCAGCGGGTGGTCGACCGGGTTCATCGCCACACCTCGTACGGACGGACGCTTGCGCTTCCAGCGGTTGCGGCCGGCCTTGCCGAGCTGGATCAGCTCGTGCTCGGCGTTGCCGACCTCGCCGATCGTTGCCTTGCAGGTCGCCTCGACGAGCCGGGTCTCGCCCGAGGGCAGACGCAACGTGGCCATCTTCCCTTCCTTGGCCATCACCTGGATGCTCGTGCCGGCCGAGCGCGCCATGCGGGCGCCCCCACCCGGCTTGAGCTCCACCGCGTGCACCGTCGTGCCGACGGGGATGTTCCGCAGCGGCAGCGAGTTGCCGGGCCGCACGTCGGCGCCTTCCCCCGACGCGAGCCGGTCGCCGACCCGCAGGCCGTTCGGCGACAGGATGTAGCGCTTCTCGCCGTCCGCGTAGTGCAGCAGCGCGATCCGCGCGGTGCGGTTCGGGTCGTACTCGATGTGCGCCACCTTGGCCGGCACCCCGTCCTTGTCACGTCGGAAGTCGATCACCCGGTACCGGCGCTTGTTGCCACCGCCCTGGTGCCGCGTGGTCACCCGGCCCTGCGAGTTCCGGCCGGCGCGGTTGCGCCCCTTCGCGACGAGAGAGCGCTCGGGCTTGCCCCGCGTGATCTCCTCGAACGAGGACACGCTTGCGCCGCGTCGTCCCGGCGTCGTCGGCTTGTACTTGCGAACGGCCATCCGCTACTTCCCCGTCTCGAAGATCTCGATGCTGTCGCCCTCGGCGAGCTTGACGATCGCGCGCTTCTGG
>CBRGMI010000161.1:0-4700 GCA_967797495.1 uncultured bacterium | reverse complement strand
TCGGCAGGACGAACATCCCCGAGTTCGCGTTCCAGGGGTGGACCGACAACGACGTCTTCGGGGCGACGCGCAACCCGTGGGGCCTCGAGTGGTCGCCGGGTGGCTCGTCCGGAGGCTCCGGCGCCGCCCTGGCCGCCGGCATGGTTCCGCTCGCGACCGGGACCGATGGCGGGGGTTCGATCCGGACGCCGGCGGCGTTCTGTGGTCTCGCGGGCCTCAAGCCCACGGCGGGCATGATCGGGAGGCGACCGATCCCGTCATGGCTCGAGGTCTCGACACAGGGACCGCTCGCGCCCGGTGTGGAGGACGCGAAGCTGCTGCTGCACGTGATGCGCGGCCCGGCGCGGGGCGATCCGTCGGCGGCACCGGCCTGGCAGTACGGCGGGGGGATGCCGAGGCGCGTGCTGGCGACGACGCGCTCGAGGGATTTCGGCCCGCTGCCGCCGGAGGTTGACGAGCCCTTCCGCGCGGCGCTCGCGGCCATCGAAGGCGACCTGGGTTTCGCCGTCGAGGAGATCCCCACGTCGTCGCTGTTCCCCACGGCGGGCGTCACCGGCGGCGAGTCCCGCGACGACTGGTACGTCACCGTGACGGTCGAGGAGGTGCAGTTCCTCGGTCGCTCGTGGGTCGAGGCCCACCTGTCCGACTTCAGCGCCATCTTCCGGTCCGAGATGGAGCACGCGTTGGGGTTCACGCTCGACGACTACCTCGCGGCGCGCCGCCGGCGCTTCGTCTACACGGAGGACCTCGACCGCATGCTCGGCGACGACACGGTGCTCGTGCTGCCGACCCACGGGTACGAGGGCTGGCTCGCGGACGGGACGCTGCCCGGCACGGGGCGACCCGCCGGTCCCGAGGGCTACAACGCCGGCGAGTTCAACTTGAGCGGTCACCCCGCGCTCAGCCTGCCGGCGGGGACGTGCTCGAACGGTCTCCCCTTCGGTCTCGAGATCGTCGGCCCCCGCTACCGGGACGACCTGGTGCTGGAGTTCGGAGCGGCGTTCGAGGCCGTCCGGCCGTGGCCGACGGTCGCGGCGGGGTACGAGCCCTTCGCCGTTCCCTAGAGAGACACCGAAGGGTTCACGGCCCCAGCATGTACCCCAGGCGCCGGGGCAGGCGAGCGAGCCGATCGGTCACGAACCCGGGGGAGCGTCCCTTGTCCAGGCGATCGTCGCGACGGACGATCGCTCGGCCGACGACGCGTTCGCCGATCGACAAGAGCGGTTCCGGCGGGAACCGCATCCGGTCGCCGTCCGAGATCGGGAGCGTCGTCGTCTCGTCTTGGACCCCGAGCGCGAGGCCCGAGAGGATCTTGCCGCCGAGGTGACACGGGCCGACCCCGTTCCCGGTGAACCCCAGCCCGTAGTGCGTGACTCTGCCCGGCAGCGTGCCGAAGAACGGCAGGTGCAGGCCGGCCACGTCGATCGGGCCGCCCCACGAGGTCTCGAGCGGCACGCCGTCGAACGTGGGGAACCACCGGCGGAAATCGCGCACGAGCTCGGCGGCCGAGCGCGCGTCGTAGCCGTAGCCGGCCGAGTCGGCGCCGTTTCCGGTGACGCGATAGCTCGAGCCGCCGAACGCGATCCGTCCGTCTCGCGTCGGCCGCAGGTAGTGGAGGGAGGTCCGCAGGTCGTACACGCCCTCGCCGCCCGTCCAGCGCATCGCCTCGAGGCGTTCGGGTGCGGGGGCGCTCATCACGATGTACGTGCCGCGGAGGAGCAGCGATCGCCGGAAGTCCCGGAGCGCCCGCGCCCACGCGTTCAGGGCGATGACCGCGCGTCCGGCCCGGACCACGCCGGACGGCGTTTCGGCCGCCGGCCGGCGGGCGTCGAACCGCACGACGGGCGTGCCCTCGAAGATCCTGACGCCGCGCTCGACGAGCGCTCGCCGAAGCCCCCGCGCGAGCCGGGCCGGGTGCACGGTCGCGGCGTGGGCGACCCGGAAGCCCGTCCGAACGACGGGCGAGTCGAAGCGCTCGCGGAGCTCGTCCTCGGACAACGGCCGGTATACGTCGGCGAGCCCCAGACGCCCCGCCTCCGACAGGGTCTGTCGGACCGAGGCGTCGTGCGCCGGGTTCGTCGACACTCCCAGGTCGCCCGACGGCTCGTACCAGGCATCGACCCCGGCGTCCTCGCACCATGCGCCGACCTCGTCGATCGACCGCGCCGCCGCCTCGATCGTCCGCCGCCCACCTTCGCCGTGACGCTCGAGCAGCAGGTCGGCCTCGTCGTACAGCCCGTTGACGAATCCGCCGTTGCGGCCGCTCGGCCCACCGCCGCAGATGTCGCGCTCGAGGAGCACCACGTCCAGGGCCGGTTCGCGCTCCTTGAGGAACCACGCGGTCCACATCCCCGTGTACCCGCCGCCGAGGACGGCGACGTCGGCGGCGGTGTCCCCTCGGAGCGGGGGCGTGTCGGGTCCGGCGAACTCAGGCAGCGCGAGCGCATCCTCGAGCCACCAGCTCCGCCGGGCCGGCCGGGGGACGTCGAGATCCGTCACCGGGGTCCGAGGTTGTAGCCGAGCCGCCGAGGGATCCGAGCGATCGCCCGAGTGACGGAGCCCACGCGACGTCCCGCGTCCTCGCGGTCGTCCCTGCGACGGACGGCGGCGTTGACGAGGAAGGCCCCCGGCGAGCGGAACGGTTCGGGCGGGAACCGTTTGGGCTTGCGCGTCACGACCCCCAGGCGCGTGAAGCCGTCCTCCGCGTGCAGGGCGAGGGCGGCGAGGATCTTGCCGCCCAGGTGGGACGGCCCGACGCCGTTGCCGGTGAACCCGAGGCCGTAGTGCACGTTGCCGCGGCCAAGCGTGCCGAAGAACGGCATCGTGAATCCGCTGACGTTGATCGGGCCACCCCAGGCGCACTCGATCGGCACGCCCTCGAAGCTCGGGAACATCCGATACAGGTCGTCGGCCACCCGTCGCGCGTAGCGCGGCTCGTAGTCGTACCGATGGTCGATCCGACGCGCGAGGTTCGGCTGCAACCCGCCGAGCCCGAGGGCGATCCGGCCGTCGGGCGTGGTCCGCGCGTAGTGGATCGACGAGCGCAGGTCGCGGATCGCCTCGCCGCCCGTCCACCCGAGCGCCTGGATCCGGTCCGGGGCCGGCGCGGTGACGACCATGTAGGACCCCCGGAGCGTGAGCCGTGGCTTGAAGGCCTTCCACCAGGTCGCCCAGGCGCCGAGGCCGATCACCGCGTCGGCGGCCTGCACCGAGCCACCCTGCGTCTCGGCAGTCACCCGCGCACCCATGCCGAGCCGCGTGACCGTCGTGCGTTCGTGGATCCGGACGCCGTTCTCGATCAGCAGGCGCCGCAGGCCCCGCGCGAGCCGGGCGGGATGGACGGTCGCGGCGTCGGCGATCAGCACCCCGCTGCCGAACCGCGGGGACGCGCACCGCCCCTGGACCTCGCCGGCGGTGAGGACCCGGTACTCGTCCTGGACGCCCAGCGCCCGAGCGGCCTCGAGCGAACCCTCCCAGGACCCCTCGTGCCGCTCGTTCGTGGCGACGGCGAGGTCGCCGCCGTGTCGGAACCACGCGTCGACCCCGTTCGCCCGGCACCAGGTGCCGATCTCGGTGGGCGCGCGCCCGCAGGTCATCAGCAACTCCGTCGCGTCGGCGTCGCCGAAGGTGTCGCGGACGTCGCGGATCTTCTCCCACCACCCGTCGCAGAACCCGCCGTTGCGCCCGCTCGGGCCGCCTCCGCAGATGTCGGATTCGAGCAGCACGACGTCGAGGTCCGGTCGCCGCTCCTTCAGGAACCACGCGGTCCACATGCCCGTGTACCCGCCGCCGAGGATCACGACGTCCGCGGTCGTGTCGCCTTCGAGCGGCGGCGCCTCCGGCCCGGCGAACTCCGGCAGCGCGAGCGCCTCCTCCAGCCACCACGAGCGTTCGGCGGGGCGGGGCGGGTCGGCGCGCCGCATCGTCCTTCTCGTCTCCTCCGAGGTCGCGGCCTGCCCGCGACGGGGCTGCGGTATCGTGCGAGCCCATCCTTCCATGTCTCTTTGGCCAGGTCTGATGGCCAGGTCGTCAGGAGGACATCGCCATGGTCGATCGCCCACGGTCCCACATGGTCACGGACGGGCCCGAACGCGCACCGGCCCGCGCGATGCTGCGGGCCGTCGGTTTCTCGGAGGAGGATTTCGGCAAGCCGCAGGTGGGCGTCGCGTCGTCGTGGAACGAGGTCACCCCGTGCAACTACCACCTGGACAAGCTCGCGGCGCTCGCGAAGGAGGGGGTGCGCCAGGGCGACGCCGTCCCGATGGAGTTCACGACGATCGCCATCTCCGACGGCATCGCGATGGGACACGAGGGGATGAAGGCATCGCTGATCAGCCGCGATGTGATCGCGGACTCGGTGGAGCTCGTGATGCACGCCGAGCGGCTCGACGGGCTCGTGGGCATCGCGGGATGCGACAAGTCCGAGCCGGGGATGCTCATGGCGATGGCCCGGCTCAACCTGCCCTCGGTCTACCTCTACGGGGGCACGATCCTCGCCGGGACCTACGAGGGCCGCGACATCACGATCCAGGACGTGTTCGAGGCGGTGGGGGCGCACGCGAGGGGCTCGATCGACGACGCCGAGCTCCTCGGCATCGAGCGCGCGGCGTGCCCGACCACCGGCTCGTGCGCCGGCATGTACACGGCGAACACGATGGCCGCGGCCGGGGAGGCGCTCGGCATGTCGCTGCCGGGCAGCG
>CBRGMI010000160.1:0-4704 GCA_967797495.1 uncultured bacterium | reverse complement strand
GTCGCCCCGAACGCGGACCCGGCCTGGCGGGCGAACTGCGGCGCGAGTGGAACCCTCGACTGCTACTACCTGAAGCAGTTCAGCGACTGCACGAGCGCTCGCGCGTACGTGGAAGGGACCGGTGCGGGGAGCTTCGGCGGTGGGGCGGGCGTGCCGAGCGGCTACAGCGGCGTGGTCGTTCGCATCCTCGCTACCTGCACGTACTCGCCCAGCAACAACGTGACCGTCAGCGTGGGCAAGGATCTGGCGATCATCACCAACGGGACCCTGAACCTCTCACAGCAGTCCACCTGGAACGCGACGGGTGGGACCCACAAGGTGTTCCTGATCCGTCCATGGCCCGCCGACAGCAATCTCGGCTTCTGCTCGAGCTACGGCAACATCACGGTGGGGAACAACACGAACTTCGGCTCCACGCTCAACGTCGGCCTGTACACGCCGTGCACGGCCACGATGAGCAACCAGAACGCGTTCTTCGGCCAGGTGGTGGGCGGCACCGTGGTGATCGGGAACAACTGGTCCATGAACTACAGACCGATCGTGATCCCCGGGGCTCTCGTAACCGGCTTCACGGAGGATGTGGCGTACATCCGCGAGGTCGCGTAGCCGTCGACGACGTCGAGGAGGGAGGGTTCGCCGTCATGAGCTGGTTTTCCATCGCGATCGCCCTCGTGCTGGGGTTGGCGTTCGGGAGCCTCATGACCGTGGCGATCCACCGCGTGCCCGCGGGGGAGTCGCTCGTGCGTCCTCGTTCTCGGTGTCCGGACTGCGGCGCGCCGATCCGCATCGCCGACAACATCCCGGTGATCTCGTGGCTGATGCTGAGGGGCCGGTGCCGTGCGTGCGGTGCTCGGATCTCGCCCGTCTATCCACTCACCGAGCTGGCCAGCGGTGGCCTCTTCGTAGCGGTGGCGCTCGCGTACGAGGACCCGTGGCGAGCGGTCCTCCTCGCTCCCTTCGCCGGGCTCATGGTTGCCATCTCCGTGATCGACATCCGTCACCGCCGCATCCCGAACCGTCTGGTCTACCCGGCGTTCGTGATCGCGGCCGCGGTCATCATCGTCGGCGGTCTGGCCGGTGGTGGACTGGACGCCCTGGACGCGGGGATCGGGCTGTTCGCCTATGGGCTCGGCTTGATGATCATCGCCCTGATCTCGCCGAAGGGCATGGGGATGGGCGACGTGAAGCTCGCCGGCCTGATCGGTTTGGTCCTCGGTTCGATCGGCCTGGACCTCGTCGCGGTCGCTGCCGGCATGGGGATCCTGCTCGGGGGAGCGGGGGCCATCGTCGCCCTGCTGACCGGCGCGGGCAGGAAGTCGGCGATCCCGTTCGGACCGTTCCTCGCCGCCGGGGCCGTGATCGCCATCTTCGTAGGTCGCCCGATCGCCGATGCCTATCTGAACCTGCTCACCTGAGCCACACGCCCCGAGCCGGCACGTAGCGCCCTCGATGATCGGACGCGCTCATCCCATCGTCGGCACGTCCGGTCCTGTGACTCCTGTGACTCCTGGGAAGAAGAGCTAATTACATCTATGTGATTTAGCCTACCGTGCCGAAAGTAGGCATATGGGGTGATTGACGACAGATGTTGCACTTGTTACGGTGCGCAGCCCTGCGGATCAGATGGGATGGATGAGGCGGATGTGGAAGGTGTTGAACATGAGGCAGATGTTGGAGATGCGCTAGATGAGCAAACGGAGGCCCTTCGTGGGTGACCGGCTCCTCACGGTGGGCGAGGTCGCGGCGACGATGCGGGTCTCGAACATGACCGTGTACCGGCTGATCAAGAGCGGTCAGCTGGCCGCGATCCGCGTGGGGAAGAACTACCGGATCCGCGAGTCGGACGTCGATCGGTATCTCTCGGAGCGATCGGTGTAGGTGGGAACGATGGCCAAGAGGTCGCAGAGCGGTTGGGTTGGTCGACAGGCGGGAGATCGCTTGCTGACCGTCGCCGAGGTCGCGGCCACCATGCGTGTTTCGAACATGACCGTGTACCGGCTGATCAAGAACGGCGACCTGCCCGCCCTGCGCGTGGGGAAGAACTACCGCATCCGCGAGTCGGACGTGGACGTCTACCTCTCGGATCGGTCCGTCCAGGTGGAGGGCGCGTAGTGGCCAGGACCAGGATCGGTGTGGACGTCGGGTCGACGGCGGTGCGCGTCGCCGAGGTCGCCGCCGGGGACATCCCGGTGATCGTTCGGGCGGCCCAGGTGCCGCTCCCGCCCGGTGTCGTGGAGGCCGGCGAGGTCCGCCAGCCCGAGGCCGTGGCCGAGGCGCTCCGCGAGCTCTGGTCCAAGTCCGGGGTGAAGAGCAAGCAGGTCCGCCTCGGCGTGGGGAACCAGCGCGTGGTGGTCCGCGAGGTCGTTCTTCCCTGGCTGCCCGAGAAGGAGCTTCGGGACACGCTGGGGTTCCAGGTCCAGGAGTTCATCCCGATGGCCTCGGACGAGGCCGTCCTGGACTTCGACTTCCTGGGCGAGATGGATCAGGGGGGACGGCGGATGATGCGGATCCTCCTGGTGGCGGCGCACAAGCCGATGGTCAATGCCCTGGTCGAGGCCGCCCTGGCGGCCAGGCTCGATCCCCAGGGCATCGACCTGTCCCCGTTCGCGGTGATCAGGGCCGTGGGGACGGGGGACCTTGGCCTGGATCTGAACTCGAGCGGCGACGAGGCCATCGTCGATATCGGCGCCCAGGTGACCTCGATCTGCGTGCACGACCGCGGAGTGACCAGGTTCGTGCGGATGCTCCCGTCCGGCGGTCGAGACATCACGCTCGCGCTCGCGTCCCGCTTGGGCGTCGACGACGAGATGGCAGAGCGGCTCAAGCGAGGCGAGCGGTTCCCCGGGATCGCGGACGCGTCGACGGCCGTCGAGTCCCCCGCCGAGGAGGCGCCGGCCGTCCAGCTGCCCCCACCCGCGGACGCCCCGCCAACCAGCACTCTGCCCACCGACACGCTGCCTGTGGAGGCGCCGCGAGGCGTCCCCGGCGTCCCCTCGGATCCGGCCGGGGTTCGCGACCTCGCGCTCACTCGCGCGGGGAGCTTCGTCGACGAGGTTCGGTCCTCGCTCGAGTTCTACACGGCACAGCTGCCGAACGCGCAGATCGGACGCGTGCTCGTCGTCGGAGGAGGCTCCCGACTGGACGGCCTGCTCGAGCTCATGCAGGAGCGGCTGCCGGTGCCGGTCGACCGCGGTCGCCTGTTCGAACGCGCCAAGTCCGAGATCGAGCTGTCCGCGGAGGCGTCCGCCGAGGCCGAGGCCGTGCTCTCGGTCGCCGTCGGCCTGGCGATCCCCACCCGGAGCCTCGCGTGAGCGAGGTCAACCTCCTTCCCCCCGAGCTCCGAGAGCGCCAGGCGATCCGTCGGACGACGTCGCTGGTGGTGGCGGCCGGTCTCGTGGTGCTCGCCCTGATCGGGATCTTCTACTTCTTCCAGGTCCAGCGGCTCTCGCAGGCACAGTCGGACCTGGAGGCGCAACAGAGTCGGAACGCGAGGCTCGAGAGCCAGATCTTCTCGCTGCAGGAGTTCGCGGACCTGCAGGCGGAGCTCGCCTCGAAGGAAGCGCTCCTGGGCGAGATCTTCGTGAACGAGGTGTCCTGGTCGAGCGCGCTCCTGGACGTGTCCCGGGTGATCCCCGACGCGTCCTACCTGACGAACCTGAGCGGGCAGATCACGCCGACGGGGGTCGGCGAGGTCGCCACGGAGCCGACGGGCGGGACGCCCGAGACCGCGCTGATCGGCAACATGACCTTCGCGGGCGTGGCCAACCAGACCGAGACGATCGCCACCTGGATCACCCGGCTCGAGGACGTCCAGGGTTGGGTCAACGCCTGGGTGAACAGCGCCCAGGAGGATGCCCCCTTCTCCAGGATCTACACCTTCTCCAACGGGCTCGACCTGACGCAGGAGGCGGCGACGGCGCGCGGACAGGGCGTGGCGCCGTGAACCGGCGCGCGCCCATCATCGCCGGCGTCATCGCGGCGGCCGTGGCGCTCCTTGCCGTGTTCCTGCTCGTCCTGCCGAAGATGGGCGACGTGACCACCGCCGAGGAGGAACTCCAGACCGCCGAGGACGAGGAGGTCGCCCTGGCCGCCCAGTTCGACGCCCTTCAGGAGGCGCAAGCCGCGGCGCCGAAGACCGAACAGGAGATCGCCACGATCGACGCGCAGGTGCCGCCGACCGCCGACCTCCCGAGCCTCTTCCGCCTGCTCCAAGGCGCGGCCGACCGCTCGGCCGTCGACTTCTTCTCCTTCACACCGGGCACCCCGGCGCCGAGCGCCGGCGGGACCTACTCGAGCATCGCCTCGCAGGTCACGGTGAGCGGCGGGTACTTCGCGATCGACGAGTTCCTGTTCCTGCTCGAGACGCTGCCGCGGGCCGCGAAGGTCACGACGCTCGCGGTGACGCCGTCGGGCGCCGCGAGCGGCGAGATCACGACCTCGACCGGCACCCTGCAACTCCTGGTGACGGTCGAGTTCTACACGACGGACCTGAGCGCCGGGCCCGGTTCGATCCCCGGCCCGAGCGAGATCACCGGTACGGGAGCGTAGCCATGCAGATCACCCCCCGAGACAAGAGGATCCTGCAGATCGCGGGGGTCGTGGTGCCCCTGCTGCTGCTCGTGTACTTCTTCGTGCTGCGACCGGACGGCGACGAAGATCTCGCGCTTCCCAGCGGCCCCACGGGCATCACCGGGAGCACCGGCG
>CBRGMI010000159.1:0-4716 GCA_967797495.1 uncultured bacterium | reverse complement strand
GTGCCCCCGGCAGGAATCGAACCTGCGACTCGCGGTTTAGGAAACCGCTGCTCTCTCCACTGAGCTACGAGGGCGAATTCGGCAGGGATTGTCACGTGATCGATCGAGCCTGCCCGCCGTGGTCCCAAGTCTATGACGGACCGTGGAAGATTCGGCGGCGCGCCTCGAGGTGCGTCACCCGAGCTCCTCGGCGAAATGGCAGGCCACAAGATGCCCCGATCGCAAAGGACGAAGCTCGGGGGCCTCCGACGAGCACGCCTCCGGGTTGCCGAGCTTGTCCCGCAACCAGCATCGGGTGTGGAACGCGCATCCGGTCGGCGGCGCCGCGGGACTGGGGATGTCTCCTCGGAGCACGATGCGCTCCCGCGTCGCTTCCGCGACCGGATCGGGGATCGGGACGGCCGAGAGCAACGCGATCGTGTACGGATGCAACGGCTCGCGATAGAGATCCGACGCCTGCGCCCACTCGACGAACCGACCCAGGTACATAACCGCGATGGTGTCGCTCACCTGTCGGACGACCGCGAGGTCGTGCGCGATCAGGATCGAGGTAAGGCCGAGCTCGCGCTGGAGTTCCTGCAACAGGTTGACGATCTGCGCCTGGATCGAGACGTCGAGCGCGCTCACGGGCTCGTCCGCCACGACGAGGTCGGGGCCTAGCGACAACGCGCGAGCGACCCCGACGCGTTGGCGCTGGCCGCCCGACAGTTCGTGGGGGTACCGGTCGGCGTGGCTCGCGTGGAGCCCCACGATCTCCAAGAGTTCGCCGACCCGGCGCTTGCGGTCCGCGCGCGTGCCGAGCCGATGGATGTCGAGTGGTTCGGCGATGCTGCTTCCGACGGTCATCCTCGGGTCCAGGGATGCGTACGGATCCTGGAACACCATCTGGACGCGCCGCCGGAGGCGCTTGCGTTCGTCGCGATCGAGCGCCCAGACGTCCTTGCCGTCGAACTCGATCGACCCGGAGGTCGGCTTCGCGAGCGCGACGACGGCTCGACCGAGCGTGGTCTTGCCCGAGCCGGACTCGCCCACCAGGCCGACCGACTGTCCACGTCGCACCTCGAGGTCCACGCCGTCGACCGCCCGTACCTCGCCGGTCACGCGCCGCAGCAGGAGACCCTTGGTGATCGGGAAGTGGACGCGGACATCCCGGAGCTCGAGCAGCGCGTGCTGTGAGGTCACGCGGGGGCCTGGGGGCGCGGCGCGGGTTCGAATCCGGGTCGGTCCGGATGTGCGAGCTCGACCTCCGGTGGCGTGACGGGGTTGTGGCAAGCCACGACGTGGCCGGCCGCCGGCTGGTTGCCCGAGCCCGAGGGGACGAGGTCCGGCATCTGTTCCCAGCACGCGTCGAGCCTCCACGCGCATCGCGGCGCGAAGGGGCATCCCGTGGGCTCGGTTCGCAGATCCGGCGGGGAGCCTTCGATCGGTCTGAGCACGCCCACCTCGCCGTCGAGCCGGGGGATCGAGTGCAGCAGCCCGACGGTGTACGGGTGCCTCGGGTTCGCGAACAGCTCACCGGTGGGCGCGGATTCCACGATCTTGCCCGCATACATCACCGCAACCCGCCTCGTCATCCGCGCGACGACCCCGAGGTCGTGCGTGATCAGGATGACGGCGGTCCCCGTCTTCGTCGTCAGTGCCTTCAGGAGCTCGAGGACCTGGGCCTGGATCGTGACGTCGAGCGCCGTCGTCGGTTCGTCAGCGATCAGCAGCTTGGGTTCGAGCGCCAGGGCCATCGCGATCATGACCCGCTGGCGCATCCCGCCGCTGAACTCGTGCGGATACCGGTCGAGCTGATGCTCGGGGTCGGCGATCCCGACGAGCTGGAGGAGCTCGACGGCGCGTGCCCGCGCGCCGTCCGAGTCGATCTCGCGGTGGGCTCGGATCGTCTCCTCGATCTGGTCCCCGATCCGCAGCACGGGGTTCAGGCTCGTCATCGGGTCCTGGAAGACCATCGCGATGTCGCGCCCACGCATCGATCGCATCTGCTTCTCGGCCAGGCCGCTGAGGTCGCGCCCGTCGAACACGATCTCGCCGCTCACCTCGGCCGCGGGTTGCGGCGGCAGCAGGCGCATCAACGCGAGGCTCGTCACGCTCTTGCCGGAGCCGGACTCACCCACCAGCCCGAGCGTCTCGCCCGGTTGTAGATGCAGGCTGACGCCGTTCACGGCGAAGATCGTGCCGTCCAGCATCCGGAAGCGGACGCGCAGATTCCGAACGTCGAGCAGCGACGGCCCCGACCCGGGGACCTGTTGACTCGCGCTCGGGGCGGTCGGGCTCACCCGGGGGGCTTCGGCCGAGGCCGGAAGGTCCCGCCGTACATCGGCAGGTCGATCTCGGACCCCTCACGATCCAGCTGGTCCCACATGCGGCTGAGCCCCACCGAGCCGAACGTGCGGACGCGCGTCACCGCGTCCAGGTCCAGGACCTCGGTCAGATACTCCTCGCCGTCGCCGCCGATCTGGAGGGGATGCCCCTCGGGGTCGACGATGATGCTGCGTCCGGGTCCGGGGCGGCCGCCCATGTTCGGGTTCACGAGGTACACCTGGTTGACGATCGCGTTGGCCCGCGCGAGCACCAGCTCCTGAGCTCGGTCGGTCGTCGCGGTCGCCGTCGGTTGCAGGATCACCTCGGCGCCCTTCCACGCCAGGTGACGCGAAACCTCCGGGAACCAGCCGTCGTAGCAGATCATCAGGCCGGCCCGCCCGATCCCATCGAGATCGAACACGACGAACTCGTTCCCATGGCTCGTCCGCTCCCACGGCTGCCAGGGGAACACCTTTCGGTACCTCGCGACGAGGTCGCCGGACGGCGAGATCGCGATCGCCGTGTTGTAGATCGCCCCCTGTTCGCCCTTCTCGTAGATGGACCCGGGGACCAGCCACACGTCGAGCTTCTCGGCCAGCTTGCAGAGCCGATCGGTGAGCGGACCAGGGATCGGCTCGGCGACGGCGGCGTCGTGTCCCTTGGGGAACTCGGTCGCCATCCCCGAGATCGCCGAGAGGTACAGCTCGGGGTAGACGAACAACCGCGTCTGAGGGAACGACGCCTTGAGGGCCGCGAGCTCGGTCTCGAACTTCTGGAACGTCGCCGTGACGTCGTACGCGACCGGTGCGGCCTGGACCGCGGTGATCGGGAGTGGTCTGCTCATGATCCGTCCTCCTCGTCCGTCATCTCGTTGTCCCTACCATCGGCCCGCCCGCAGCGACCCGCGCAGGCGCGGGTCGAACCAATCGCGCAGCCCGTCGCCCAGCAGATTGAAGCCCACCACGGTGACGGCCAGCGCGAGCCCCGGGAACGTCGGGTACCACCAGAAGTCCTCGAGGAAGCTCCTCGCATCCGTCATCATCGCACCCCACTCCGGGGTCGGAGGCTGCGCACCCAGACCCAGGAACGAGAGCGACGACGTGAACAGGATCGCGTACCCGACGTCGAGCGATGCCTGGACGATCACCAGCGGAACGACGTTGCGCAGCAGGTGCTTGAAGACGATCCGGCCGGTGCTCGCGCCCGCCACGCGCGCGGCCAGGATGAACTCCCGTTCGCGTAGGGAGAGCACTTGTCCCCGGACGAGCCTGGCGTACCACGGCCAGAACACGGTCGAGAGCGCGAGCATCGTATGCGTCAGGCTCGGCCCGAGGGTCGCTGCGATCGCGGCCGCGAGGATCAGGGCCGGGAACGCGAGGAAGAGGTCGGTGGCGCGCATGATGATCTCGTCGGTCAGACCGCCGACCAGGCCCGAGACGATCCCGAGGACCGTCCCGATCGCGACGGAGGCGAGCAGGATGACGGCCGCCACGTACAGCGAGATCCACGCGCCGGCGAGGACGCGGCTGAACAGGTCGCGACCGTAGTCATCGGTCCCGAACAGGTGGTGCACCGACGGCGGGCGCAGCCGTTGCAGCAGGTCGATCTGGTTCGGTGGGAAGGGCGCGAGCCATGTCCCGAAGATCGCGACGGCGACGACCAGACCAACGATCGTCACGGCGATCACGTTCAGGCGCGAGGCCCGCAGGAAGCCGAAGAAGGCGTCGCGAGGCCGGCGCGCGCGGACGGGTTCGACGGCGGAGACCTCGATCACGTGTACCGGATCCTCGGATCCAGGAAGAGGTAGACCACGTCGACCACCAGGTTGATCAGCACGTACACGAGCGCGATCATCAAGGTCACCCCCATCGTGGCGTTGTAGTCCGAGGCCCGGATCGCGTCGTACGCGTACCGCCCGAGGCCAGGCCAGGCGAAGATCGTCTCGACGAGGAACACGCCTCCGGCGAGCAGACCGAATTCCAGACCGAGGATCGTGACGGCCGGCAAGAGCGCGTTCCGGAGCGTATGGCGGACCAGCACCCGCCGGCGGCTGAGCCCCTTGGCCTGTGCGGTCCGGATGTAGTCCTCGCCGAGCACCTCGAGCATGCTCGTGCGGACCATGCGCGCCATGAGCCCGACCTCGGCTAGTGCCAGGACCGCGACCGGCAGCACCAGATGCGTGGCCGCGTCGGCGAACGTGTGCCACTGGCCGGCCAGGAGGCTGTCGACGGTGTACAGGCCGGTCGTGTACGGGGGAGCGGGAACCCCGGTCGCGAGCCGCCCCCCGAACGGCAGCCACCCCAGCCGAGAGTAGAAGGTCAGCTGGAACAGCATCGCCAGCCAGAACGCCGGCAGCGAGAGCCCCGCGATCGCCACGAACCGCACGCCGACGTCGCCGGGCGCCCCCCG
>CBRGMI010000158.1:0-4727 GCA_967797495.1 uncultured bacterium | reverse complement strand
ACCGATCCCCGGACCGATCCCGACGCCCGAACCTCCGACGCCGGAGCCCTCGCCGCGACCGAAGCCGCCGCCGGACTCGGAGCCGCCGATCCGCGCCTGAGGCGCGGGGTGGTCTCGGGTCAGTCGGGGACGCGCTCCGACGCCCGCTCCGAACGGGTCTTGCCGTTCGGCGTCGCGAACTGCGTCCGCTCCGTCGACCCCGCGAGCGCGAGGGTGGACGCGGCGCCGCGGCTCACGACCTCGGAGACGCGGTCGAAGTAGCCGGTCCCGACCTCGGCCTGGTGGCGCGTGGCCGAGTACCCGAGCGACTCGAGCTCGAACTCACGCTCCTGGAGCCGGACGTACGCGCCCATGCCCTCGTCGGCGTACGAGTGGGCGAGCTCGAACATCGACGCGTTCAGCGCGTGGAACCCGGCGAGCGTGATGAACTGGAACCGATAGCCCATCGCCGCGAGCTCGCGCTGGAAGCCCGCGATCTCGGCGTCGTCCAGGTGCGCGCGCCAGTTGAAGCTCGGCGAGCAGTTGTAGGCGAGCGGCTTGCCCGGGAACGCCCGGTGGATCGCGTCGGCGAACACCCGAGCCTCCTTCAGGTCCGGGGTCGACGTCTCGCACCACAGGACGTCCGCGAACGGCGCGTACGCGAGCCCCCGGGCGATCGCCGTCTCGACGCCGTTCCGGATCCGGAAGAACCCCTCGCCGGTCCGTCCTCCCTCGATGAACGGCCGGTCGACCTCGTCCACGTCGCTCGTGAGCAGGGTGGCGGACTCGGCGTCGGTCCGAGCCACGAGCACCGTCGGCACGCCGAGGACGTCGGAGGCCAGCCGCGCGGCGCTCAGCGTCTTGATGAACTGCGACGTGGGCACGAGCACCTTGCCGCCTAGGTGCCCGCACTTCTTCTCGCTCGCGAGCTGGTCCTCGAAGTGGACGCCCGCGGCGCCGCTCTCGATCAGCGCCTTCATGAGCTCGAACGCGTTGAGCGCGCCCCCGAAGCCGGCCTCGGCGTCGGCCACGATCGGGGCCATCCAGGAGGTTCCGGTGTCGCCGTTCGACCACGCGATCTGGTCGGCCCGCTGCAGGGCGTTGTTGATCCTGCGGACCACGGCCGGGACGCTGTTGACCGGATACAGGGACTGGTCCGGGTAGGTGTGGCCGGCGAGGTTCGCGTCCGCGGCCACCTGCCACCCAGACACGTAGATCGCCTGGAGACCGGCCTTGACCATCTCCACCGCCTGGCCGCCCGTCAGGGCCCCGAGCGCGGGGACGTGGTCCTTGGTCGTCAGGAGCCACCACAGGCGCTCGGCGCCGAGCCGGGCCAGGGTGTGCTCGACCGGGATCGAACCCCGGAGGCCGATCACGTCCTCGGCCGAGAAGGGACGCTCGATGCCCGCCCATCGAGGGCTCGAGGACCAGTGCGTACGGAGGTTGTCAGCCTCCCGCCGGATCCGCTCTTCGTACGTGAGATCGATCATGCCGCCCCTCCTTACCCTCGCGGGCCGGTCGGATAACGAACGACCCTCGCGGCTGCGAGGGTCGGCAGGGGCGCCTGAGCTGGCCGGATGCGGCCGCCCACGGCCCCCTAGGGGCGGGATACGCGGAAACGCGAGGCGAGCTTGAACCGTCGTTCAATCATCGGCCGAGAGTGTCCCACGCTCCTCGCTCGAGGGCAAGGGCGCCTCGTTCGCGTCCGGGCGACCGGCACGTCGGTCGCGGACGAACAGGATCCAGCCGGTCACGGAGACGATCGCGGCGGCGAGGATCAGCAGCCCAAGGGCCAGCAGGAATGCTGTCTGTCGGTCCACCGCCCGAAGGCTACCCGACGGGAACCTTCGGCTCGGCGGTGGCGCAGGTGGGGTTCGGGGTGACGATCGGGTCGGGGACCGCCGGCCCGAGGCGTCGCCCGCGCCGGACAACCAGCGCGAGCGCCGAAGCGAACAACCCACCGGTCAGGATCAGCGTCGTCCACGCCGAGATCAACGGACGCCGGGCCGATGGGGTTGCTCTCGCAGCCGCAGCTTGGAGCTCACGGACCCGGATGGCCAGCTCGGAGCGGGCGACCTCGGCGGCGCCGAGCTGGGCTCGGCGCTCCTCGTCCAGGCGCTCGGCCTTTCGGACCTGCCGACGCAGGCTCCACACCCGATCGTCCAGACGGCCGACCTCCGTGAGCAGCTCGCCCTCGCGGGCGGTGGCGACGATCGACATCGGTCCGGTCAGTGGTTCCCGGAACCCCGAGATCGTGCACGGATCGTTGCAGACGGCGAGCGTGTAGAAGCGGCTCGCCAGCTCGGGGACGACGAACGACGCGTGGAGCTCGAACGTCGTGCGCCGTTCGCGTTCGATGGAGACGGTGGCCACGCGGACCGCCGCAGAGGGGATCGACCGGCCCTCGACCACCGTGACGCCTTCGGGCACCACGAACAGGTAGAACGGCCCGCGTTCCAACAGGTGCTGCTTGGCCCGCGGGACGTCCACGTACGTCTCGGCGTGCGCGGTCTGGCCGGGCAGGTAGTGCGTCCGATCGAGATCCAGGTACGCCCCGCCATCGGCCCGCGCCATCGGAGGCCCTCCCAGCGTCGCCCCGACGAGCATCGCGGCGCCGATCCATCGACGTCTGCGCATGCGACACCTCCCTCGATCCGGTCAGCCACCGAGCAGACCCGGCGGTGGCTCCACCGGTTCCCGGGAACCCTGCGGCCCCCCGAGGAGTAGTTGTCTCGAAGGCTTGGACGTACGCGAGACGTGATCGAACGGGCCGAACGGGGAGGTCCCTGATGCTGAGGAAGCTGGTCGTGGCACTGTCCGTGGCGGCCCTGGGCGCCGCCGCCTGTACGCACGACACCACCCAGGACGGGCCGGCGAGCCGATCCGTGCCTCGCGAGACCCTGCTCCTGGGCACCGGGGCGGGACCGCTGGTGGTCCAGGTCCCGAGCGGGTCGGTGCTGTTCGATCGCCCGGGGACCGTCGCCAGCCTCGGCGGCTCGTGGCTGCTCTCGGCCACCCCCTCCGCGGGCTCCACGACGCTCCGGATCGTCGACGGCGTGGACGCCGAACCGGCGTCCACCGTCCGGCTGGATGGCACCCTCGACGTCCGCGTGGTTGCGGAGAGCGGTGGGGCGGTCGCGCTGATGGACCCGCTGCCCGACGGCTGGGACCCGGAGGTGCCGCTCCCGCGTTCGAGGACGCCGATCGTGGTGGCCGACCCGACCGGAGCGATGGAGTCTCGGACCTACGACCTGCGTGGGAACTTCGAGCCCGAGGCGTTCTCGACCGACGACCGGCGGCTGTTCATGATCCAGCACCTGCCCGCCGAGACGCCGACCGTCTACCGCGTGACCGTGCTCAACCTGCGCACCGGACGTGTGTGGCCGGTGTTCGGGCCGTTCAAGGGCCCGGCCGAGCGGATGCCGGGGATCCGGCTGCAGCAGGTGCTCTCGCCGAACGCCGACCAGCTGTACACGCTCTACTCGAGCGCGCGGCCCGGGTACGCGCCGCACCACGCCCCCGTGCCGAACGGCGCGACGGTGTCGTTCGTCCACGTGCTCAGCCTCCAGGATGGGTGGGCGCACTGCGTCGGCCTGCCCGAGGAGCTGTGGGATCGGCCGGCGAGCGAGCAGGCGATGGCCACGTCTCCGAACGGCCGGCTCCTCTATATCGTCGACCCGACGCTCGGCCTGGTCACCGTCATGGACACGGCGTCGCTCGAGATCGGGACGTACCGGATCGATCTCTCGGTGTCCGGCGTCCGGCGCACCTCGGCCGTCGTGAGCGGCGATGGCTCCGCGCTGTTCGTCGCGACCGCGGGCGAGCACCCGGGGATCACGCGGATCGACACGGACACCTTCGATGTCGTGCGCTCGTGGGCCACCGACGACGTGTCGAGCCTCGGGCTCTCGGCCGACGGGGAGCGCCTGTACGTCGCGTTCGACGACCGCGTCGAGGTCATGGATGCGAGGACCGGTTCGGAGCTCGCCGGCGTCGCGGTCGCGAGCCCCGCGCCGATCGAACGCGTGAGCGTGGCCCTGGCCTCCTAGGGACGGGGCGCCGCGCGCCCGCGGGCCGGGAGAGCGCCGGTCGGGCAAGATAGGTGGGATGCGTCTGCCCGTCATGCCGCCCGTCGCCCCCATGCTCGCGAAGTCGGTCAAGGAGATCCCTGCCGGCCCGTTCAGCTACGAGCCCAAGTGGGACGGGTTCCGCTCGATCGTCTTCCGTGACCACGACGAGGTGGAGATCGGCAGCCGGAACGAGCGGCCGATGACCCGCTACTTCCCCGAGGTCGTGGAGGCGATCAGGGCGAACCTGCCGGAGCGAGCCGTGGTCGACGGGGAGATCGTGGTCCCCGACCCCGAGCTTGGCCGGCTCGAGTTCGAGACGCTTCAGCAGCGGATCCATCCGGCCGACAGCCGCGTCCGGATGCTGGCCGAGGCCACCCCGGCCCATCTCGTCGCGTTCGATCTGCTCGCGCTCGGCGACGACGACCTCACGGGTCGACCGTTCGCCGAGCGGCGGGCGGCGCTCGAGGCCGCGCTCGCGGACGCGAGGTCGCCGATCCACGTCACGCCGGCCACGACCGACATCGGGGTCGCTCTGCGGTGGTTCGACGAGTTCGAGGGGGCGGGGCTCGACGGCGTGGTGGCGAAGCCGTTCGAGGGCACCTACCAGCAGGACAAGCGCGTGATGTTCAAGATCAAGCACGAGCGCACCGCCGACTGCGTCGTGGCCGGGTACCGGCT
>CBRGMI010000157.1:0-4728 GCA_967797495.1 uncultured bacterium | reverse complement strand
GGCCATGACCTACACGATCTGCGAGCCGTGCATCGACATCAAGGACAAGGCCTGCGTGGACGAGTGCCCGGTCGACTGCATCTACGAGGGACCGCGGATGCTCTACATCCATCCCGACGAGTGCGTGGACTGCGGCGCGTGCGAGCCGGTGTGCCCGGTGACCGCGATCTTCTACGAGGACGACGTGCCGGCGGAATGGAAGCAGTTCACCCCGATCAACGCCGAGTGGTTCAACGACAACGTCAGCGGCATCGGGTCCCCCGGCGGAGCGGCCCAGGTTGGCCCGAGCAACGTGGACCATCCGGTGGTCGCCGCCTGGCCCACCGTCGGCTGACCGACCTCGAAACCGCTAGCTGCTCTCGGAGGCGGGTTCGGGCATCTCGCCCGGGGCACCCCAGGGGGTCTCGCCCCAACGAGCCCGCGACTTGCCGGCCAGCTTGGACATCAGGGAGATCGCGGCGGGGTCCTCCGACCCCGGTCGCCATTCCACCACCCCGTCCGCCGCGGCGCGGTCCCACAGATCGCGACCCTTGTCCGTACGGATGATGGTCAGCGTCCAGCCGTCGCTCTGCCCGAGCCCGCCGAACGAGATGTCGGCGTGCTCAGCGGCGAAGTCCGGGCACCGAAGGCATCCCGGGCGCGTGAACTCGTGCGCCTGCTTCAGCGAGTACGTGACCTCCTCGCCATCCTTCGTGTAGAAGAGCAGCTTGCCCTTCACGTTCACCCGGACGAGATCGTCGAGCTCGAGCCCCAGCCGGTTCTGGGCGATCTCGACCATCAGGCCGTCGTAGGTGAAGCTCTTCGAGCACAGGAGCCCGAACGTCCAGTTGATCTTCTTCGCCCACTTGTTGACGCGCCGGGCCGTCATCGAGCCCGTCACGCTGGCCTGGCAGGACATCCCCACGAGCGCCACCTTCGACAGGCCCAGCTCGGCGGCCTTGATGAGCGCGAGCGGGTTCGCCGAGTAGGTGTACCGGGACCCGGCCGTCGCGAGCACCCCCTCCGCGTCCGTGACGACCGTGGGCTCCGCGTCCCACTCGCGATCGTCCGAGAGCTTGGAGGTGAGGGCCCCGTCGATCTCGCCCGTGCGCAGGCCCCAGATCAGCAGCGCCGAGACGACCCCGCCGTCCTGGCCCTGCATGAGCGCCTCGGGCATCGTCGCGCGGGCAAGGACGATGTCCTGGTACTGGCCGATCACGTCCTCAGGCTTGCGGGTCTGGCCGAACAGGAGCTGGTCGATCTCGGATTCCCACTCGCGGAAGCGAGGGCAGGCAAGGGTGCAGAGCGAACACCCTCGGTCGCCGTGGACGCACGCGTCCGGACCGTCCTCCTGCAGCTGGACGGGCTCGTCGTCCTCGTAGCCGAGGACGTGGAACGGACACGCCACGATGCACGCGGTGCACCCGGTGCACAGCCCGGTGAGCACGACCTCGTTGTAGAGATCGCGCCACTGCGTCTTGTCGGCGCTGCTCGGCATCCGGGCGAAGTATAGGAGCAGACGTCCGAAACCCCGGCGGTCGGGGCCCCAGCGTTTTCGGGGCTCGTGGGCTAGGGTGGCCGGACGTCCGACGACGGAGGTGAAGGATGACGAAGGGGAGGTGGGTCCGGCTCGTGGCCGGGCTCTTCGTGCTCTCGCTCGTCGTGGCCGCGTGCAGCAGCGACGACGGCGGCGGCGGCACGACCGGCACGACCGGCACGACCGGCACGACCGGGGGCGCCACCGGCGCCACCCAGACCGGTTCCGGCGGCGGGACGACGATCACGATCGCCGGGTTCGCGTTCGACCCGGACACGATCACGGTTTCCGGTCCGACCGAGGTGACGATCACGAACGAGGACAGCGCCACCCACACGTTCACGCTCGACGACGGCAGCGTGGACGAGACGGTCGAGCCGGGCGCGACGGAGACCGTCACGGTCGACGTGTCCGCGTCCACGGGCTTCCACTGCAACATCCACCCGCAGATGACGGGACAGATCGAGGTCTCGTAGCTGGGGAACCGTCAGAAGGAGCTCAGACGGAGAACGAGTCGCCGCAGGCGCACTCGTGCTTCGCGCGCGGGTTCAGCATCTTGAGGCCGCCACCCAGGAGCGCGTCGTTGAACTCGAGGGTCGAGCCCTCGACGATCGGCGCGCTCCGGCGGTCCACCAGAACCCGAACGCCGTCCGCCCCCGGGACCACGTGGTCGTCCCCCTCGGGGGCGTCGGCGAAGGACAGCTCGTAGGAGAAGCCGGAGCACCCGCCGGCGACCACCCGGACGCGGAGCACCGGCTCGGTCCGTCCCTCCTTCGCGGCGAGCTGCCGGATCTTGCCGGCGGCCCGATCCGTGACGGTGATGACTGTGGCGGTCTGCTCCATGCCTCCCAGGATACCCCGTGCCTGCGTCACGAAGCATCGAGGAACCGCGTGAACACACGGGCGTAGACGCGGGCCGCGGCGACGAGCTGGGAGATCTCGACCGACTCGTTCGCCGTGTGGGCGACGCCCAGGGAGCCGGGACCGAGGATGATCGTCGGGATGCTCCGGTCGTTCAGATAGAAGCGGGCGTCGGTGATGCCGGTCATCCCGGTGTCGAGCGGCGGGCGACCGGTCTCCTCCCGGACCGCGACGCGGCAGAGGTCGGCGATCGTCGGGTCGCCGGTCGTCTCGGCCGCGTCGGTCCACAGCCGGATTGCGAAGGTCAGGTCGGCCTCGGGGTGCTCGCTGCGGATCACGTCCGCGAGCCGGTCGAACGGTTCGAGCACCTTCCCGGGCTCGGTCTCGCCGGGGATGATCCGGCGATCGATCTCGACCACGCAACGGTCCGCGACGACGTTGGGTGCGCTCCCGCCCTGGATCATCGCCGCGTTCACCGTGGGCCGTCCCACGAGCGGATGCTCTATGTCGGGCAGCACCTCCTCGATCCGGAGCAGGAAGCGCGCCATCGAGGTGATCGCGCTCACGCCGAGCTGCGGGGTGGACCCGTGGGCCGCCGTTCCCCGGGCGGTGGCGGTGATCCAGGCGCCGCCGCGCTCCGCGAGGGCGAGGTTCAGCTCGGTCGGCTCGCCGACGATGGCCGCGTCCTGATCGAGGAGGCCGCGTTCGAGCAGGACCCTCGTCCCGTGCAGGCCGGCGAGCTCCTCGTCGGCCGCGAGGTGCAGGTCCAGCCTGCCGGCGAGCTCGACGCCCGAACGACGGATCGCCGAGACGGCGCCGAAGGCGCTCGCGATGCCGCCCTTCATATCGGCCGACCCTCGTCCGACCAGCGTGCCGTCGACGACCTCGGCGCCGAACGGCGGATGCCGCCACGTCGAGGGGTCGCCGGCGGGGACGACGTCGAGGTGGCCGTTCCACGCGAGCGCCGGCCGCTCCCCGTCCCCGAACCGGGCGACCACGCTCGGACGCCCCTCCTCGCCGCGCACGATCTCGGGCGAGCCGCCGAGCCCTTCGAGGATCTCCACCGCGACCGCGGCCACCCCTTCCTCGGTGTCCCCGGGGTTTTCGCTCGGCGTCGAGACGAGCCGGCGCGCGAACCTGACGACCTCCTCCGGGTCGACCTGGTCGACCACGGCCGAAACGACGCCCTCCTCTACCATTGGCGGCGAATGTACCGGAGCGACGTGCGCACGCGCCTGGAAGGCAGCCTCCAACGCTCACACCACGCGGTCCCGGCTCCGGGTGATCGTCTGGCGGCGGTGCTGCTCCCGCTGGTCGAGGGGGACCGGGTGGTCTTCACCCGGCGAACCGAGCACCTGTCGCGCCACCCCGGCGAGATCTCGTTCCCGGGCGGGCTCGAGCACGAGGAGGACGCCGACCTGATCGCCACGGCGCTGCGCGAGACCGAGGAGGAGCTCGGCCTGCCGCGCGAACGCGTCGAGGTGCTCGGGGCGCTCGAGCCCGTGCACACGTTCGTCTCGGCGATCCTGATCGTGCCGTTCGTCGGCGTGGTGTCGGGGACGCCGGCGTTCGCGCCGAGCGAGGACGAGATCGCCGAGGTGCTCTCCTACCCCCTGGGCGAGCTCTCGGCGGCCGAGACCACGGTGGAGTGGCCGAGGGACGGACACGTGTACCGTGGGTTCGCGTACCCGATGAGCGACGGCAACACGATCTGGGGCGCGACCGCGAAGATCCTGAACGAGATGATCGAGCTCCTTCGGGGACGACCGTGAGCGCCGAGACCTACGTGCCGAGCGACCCCGAGCTCCGTTCGATCCTGGGCGACGCCCGCACGATCGCCGTCGTGGGCCTGTCGTCGAACCCCGAGCGCGCCTCCTACGAGGTCGCGGAGTACCTGCAGTCGAAGGGGTACCGGATCGTACCCGTGAACCCGAACGAGACCGAGGTGCTCGGCGAGCGCGCCTACCCGACGCTGGCCGACATCCCGAGCGAGATCGAGATCGACGTCGTCGACGTGTTCCGCCGCGCCGAGCAAACGCCGGCGATCGCCGGGGAGGCGGTCGCGCGCGGCGCGAAGGTGCTGTGGCTGCAGGAGGGGATCGCCAACGACGACGCGCGCCGGATCGGCGAGGCCGGCGGCCTGTCGGTCGTCATGGGTGTGTGCATGAGGAAGCAGTCGCAACGTCTGGAGCACGTGGAGGGGGAGACCTGATGCAGAAGTGGGAGTACTTCGTCGCGCCGCTGCTCGAGCACAACCCGGGCGAGATCCTGAACACGTTCGGTGACGACGGCTGGGAGCTCGTGTCGGTGGCGCAGATCCAGAACCCGATGGGCGGTCAGTCGCTCGTCGC
>CBRGMI010000156.1:0-4733 GCA_967797495.1 uncultured bacterium | reverse complement strand
CGGCCTCGATGCACCGCCGCTCCATGTCCTCGTTGACGACGACCGGTTCGCGCGTCTCCAGGGCGATCATGCGGAACCCCATGATCTCGACCGGATGGTCGATCAGTCGTGCGCCGCGCTCGATCGAGTAGGGGAACCAGATCTGACCCGCGGCCGCGTCCACCACTCCGATGTCCACCGTCTGCGCGTCGAAGATCTGTGCGAGGCGCTCGCCGACGAGGTCGTACATCGCCTGCATCTCGAGGTTCTGGGCCAGGCCTCGCTGCACGTCGTTGATGAGCGCGAGCTCGGCGTTGCGTTGGCGGGTCTCCTCGAACAGGCGAGCGTTCTCGAGCGCGACGCTCAGGCTTCCGGCAAGGGTGGTGAGGAGCCGGACATCACTCTCGGTGAACGCGTGCTCGTGGTCGAGGTTCTGCAGCGAGATCCGCCCCGTCACCTCGCCGCCGACGATGAGTGGCACGAACACCAGTGACTTCGGCTCCCCGCCCGCACGTGTCTGCATCGGGCCGCCGATCTCGGCGAGCCGGTCCGCGGCTCCCTCGTTGATCAGGAGGGGCTCGCGCGTGTCCATGACGTGACGACTCAGGCCGCTCGGTTCCATCGTCTCCACCGGGTCGCGGACGCCGCGCGTGATGGCGTAGGGGAATTGGATCAGGCCGGACTCGCGATCCAGCACGCCGATGTCGACGGACTGGGCGTCGAAGATCTCCCGGAGGCGCTCGCCCACTAACTCGTACATCGCCTGCATATCCAGGTTCTCGGCGAGGCTGCGCTGGACGTCGTTGATCAGAGCGAGTTCCGCGTTTCGCTGGCGTGTCTCCTCGAACAGGCGCGCGTTCTCCAGGGCCACACTGAGGCTTCCGGCGAGCGTGGTGAGCAGACGAACGTCGGCCTCGCTGAAGGCGTGCTCACGATCGAGGTTCTGGAGCGAGATCCGGCCGGTCGCCTCGCCGCCGACGACGAGCGGAACGTACACCACCGATCTCGGCACCTCGCCCGAGCCGATCATCGGAGCGCCACCAAACTCCGTCTCCAGCCGTTCGGCGAACCGCTCGGTGATCACGAGCGGCTCACGCGTCTCGAGGACATGGAGCGTGAGGCCGGACGCCGACAGCCCGATCGGTTCGTTCTCGAAGTGGACCGCCCGTTCGATCCCGTAGGGGAAACGGAGCAGTCCTGCCTCGCGGTCGACGATCCCGATGTTCACGACCTGCGCGTCGAAGATCTCCTGGATCCGGTCGCCGACGAGGTCGTACATCGCCTGCATCTCGAGGTTCTCGGCAAGGCCGCGCTGCACGTCGTTGATCAGCGCGAGCTCGGCGTTGCGCTGTCGAGTCTCCTCGAACAGCCGGGCGTTCTCGAGCGCGACGCTCAGGCTCCCGGCGAGCGTCGTCAGAAGTCGCACGTCCCCCTCGCTGAACGCGTGCTCCCGGTCGATGTTCTGCAGTGAGATCACACCGGTCGCCTGGCCGGCGAGGATGAGCGGAACCCACAGGGCCGACCTCGGCGCCTCACCCTGGATGACGGCGCCGCCAAGTTCCGCGATGCGTTCCTCCATCCGATCGTTGATCAGGAACGGTTCCCGCGTGTCGAGCACGTGCGAAGCGGGTCCGGGGCCGATCGGGATCGGTAGGTCCGGCAGGCGCACGCCGCGCTCGAGCGTGTACGGGTAGCGGATCATGCCGGCATCGCGATCTACGACCCCCATGTCCACCACCTGTGCGTCGAAGATCTCGTTGATGCGGTCGCCGACGAGGTCGTACATCGACTGCATGTCGAGGTTCTCGGCGAGGCCACGCTGGACGTCGTTGATGAGCGCGAGCTCGGCGTTGCGCTGGCGGGTCTCCTCGAACAGCCGGGCGTTCTCGAGCGCGACGCTCAGGCTCCCCCCAAGGGTCGCGAGCAGGCGCAGGTCCACGTCGCTGAACGCGCGCTCGCGCTCCAGGTTCTGGAGCGAGATCACGCCGGTCGCCCTACCCGAGACGACGAGTGGGACCCACACCGAGGATTTGGGCCGCTCGCCCACGAGCACTTCCGGTTGCTCGTACTCGGCGAGGAGTTCCGGCGTGATGGCGTCGACCAGAAGCGGCTCCCGCGTGTCGAGGACGTGCTTTCGGAACCCGACAGGTTTCATCGGCTCGGCAGCGAGACGTTCCCCTTTCTCGATGATGTAGGGGAAGCTGACCTGGTCGTTGGTCTCGTTGATCACCGTGATGCTCACGACCTGTGCGTCAAAGATCGCCTGCAGGCGGTCCCCCACGAGGTCGTACATCGCCTGCATCTCGAGGTTCTCGGCGAGCCCCCGCTGCACGTCGTTGATGAGCGCGAGCTCGGCGTTGCGCTGTCTGGTCTCCTCGAACAACCGGGCGTTCTCGAGCGCCACGCTCAGGCTCCCGGCGAGCGTGGTCAAGAGCCGCAGGTCGGTGTCGTCGAAGGCGTGCTCGCGGTCGACGTTCTGCAGTGAGATCACCCCGGTCGCCCTGCTGGCGACCACCAGCGGCACGAACACGCCGGACCTCGCGGGCTCGCCCTGGATCGCCCTAGGCTGGTCGTACTCGGCGAGCAGCTCCTCCGTGACGGTGTCGAACAGGAGGGGCTCGCGCGTTCCGAGGACGTGCTTCCGAAAGCCCATCACCAGACTGGGCTCGTCCGGGTACCGGACGCCTTTCTCGATGCTGTAGGGGAAGTGGATGAGTCCGGCTGACTCGTCGAGGACTCCGATGTCGACGACCTGCGCGTCGAAGATCTCCTGCAGGCGGTCCCCGACCAGGTCGTACATCGATTGCATGTCCAGGTTCATCGCGAGGCCGCGCTGGACGTCGTTGATGAGCGCGAGCTCGGCGTTGCGCTGCCGGGTCTCCTCGATCGCCCGGGCCCTGCTGAGGGCGGCACCCACGTGGCTGGCCACGAACGTCAAGAGCTCCCGATCTCGCTCGCTGTGGTGGACATCGTCGAGGAAGCTCTGCACGACCATGGCGCCGACGATCCGACCCTCGGCGCGCAGCGGAGCGCCCAGCCAGGTGACCGAGGGAACGCCGATGATGTCGACCTCTCCCCGGCGAGCGAGGTCCTCGATGCCCGCGAAGTCCACCAACAGCGGGGAACCGGTCCGGATGAGGTACGCGGTGATGCCGCGGGCGTCACCGGTACCCATCGATTCCCATACGTTGGGATCGGGCCAACCCTCGCCGACCGTGTCGACGTAGAACGGCCAGTTCATCGCCTGGCGTTCCTCGTCGTACAGCACGATGTAGAAGTTGTCCGCGTACATGAGTTCGCCGACGATGCGATGCATCTCGGCGTAGAAGGCCCCCATGTCCTGGGCGGCGCTCGCGGTCTCGGCGATCCGGTAGAGAGCCGCCTGGACCCTCTCCGCGCGGTCGCGCTCGGCCTCGGCCGCCTCGAGCTCGGCGATGCGCGCCTGAAGGGTGCGGATCTCGTCGGGGAGGGCGGTCATGTGGGCTCCTCGACGTCGAGCGCCCACAGCTTGATGCCGGCGCTCCGGCCCCGGATCTCGAACTCGCCCAGCGAGACGGCGTCCTCGGGCAGCTCGTGCAGCACGTCCCTGGTCTGCTCCGAGAACAGCACCGCGCGATCGAGCTCCTTGGTCATCTCCTCAATCCGCGATGCCGTGTTGGTCGTATCGCCGATCACCGCGTAGTCCAGTCTCCGGGGCGAGCCGACGCTCCCGGAGACCACGGGGCCCGAGTTGATCCCGATCCCCATCCGGATCGGCTCCTGGACGCCTGCGGTCGCGCTCAACCAGGCGTTGAACGTCGCGAGCTGCTCGCCGGCCATCGCGCGCGCGGCCGCGAGCGCGAGGTCGGCGTGCTCGTCGCTGGCGACCGGCGCGCCGAACGCGGCCATGATCCCGTCGCCCATGTAGTCGACGAGCGTGCCTCCGTGATCGAGGACCGCGTCGGTCATCAGCGTGAGGTAGGTGTTGATCGCGTCGATGACGTCGTCGACCGGACGGCCCTCGGCGAAGCTGGTGAACCCGCGGAGGTCGCCGAACAGGACCGTGCTGGTCAACAGCTCGGGTTGGATCCGCGCGTCACCGTCGGTCCTGGCGAGCACCTCGTCCACCATCGGCTCTGGCAGGAAGCGGGTGAAGATGTCGCGCACGCGTTCGCGTTCGAGATCGTGCAAGGCTTTCTTGTCGAACCCGGCGTTCACGCGCGCGCGCAGAATCGCCGCATCGAACGGCTTCGGCAGGAAGTCGTCGGCGCCGATCTCCAGGCAGCGGACCACGCTCTCCGTGTCGCCCAGACCCGAGATCATGATCACGGGCAGGTGTCGGACGGCCTCGTCGCCCTTGATACGTGCGAGCACCTCGAACCCGTCGATCCCCGGCATCTCGATGTCGAGCAGGACGACGTCGGGCGGGTCCTCCCTGATGGCGTCCAGCGCCTGGGCGCCGTCGGTGGCGGAGGTCGTCCGGATCCCCTCCTTGGCGAGCGTCGCCGTCAGCAGCCGTCGGTTCAGCGCGTCGTCGTCGACGACGAGGACGTGCCCGGTCCGACGATGCACCCGCTCCTCCTCACCCGGCCACGCCCGGGATGGGCTGGGAGCCCGCCACGGGCGGCGAGGGAGTGTTCCACGCCTCGGGAGCCTCGACAAGCGAGGGTCGGGCTCGAGTCCATCCGCGGTCCGGAGGGGATTGCGGCGTACGCCTCCTCGGTTTCGGAACGAGTTAGATTCGATCCCATGGACGAGCCCTCCGTGTTCCGGCG
>CBRGMI010000155.1:0-4768 GCA_967797495.1 uncultured bacterium | reverse complement strand
GCGACGACGTCCTCGACCTCGGGGAACCCGATGTTTCCGATGATGTGGTCGCGCCATCGCCTGCCGAACCCGATCGAGCCGCGATAGTTCACCATCGCGACGGCGAAGCCCTCGTCCACGAGCGACTGGACGTCCGGGAACCAGGTGTCGAGGTACAGCCAGTCCGGTCCGCCGTGCACCTTTAAGTAGAGCGGGAACGGGCCATCGCCCGGCGGGGTCGCGAGCCAGCCCTGCACCACGTCCCCGGCCGGGTTGCGGAACAACCACTCCCGGTAGGGCCGGCCCGTTCGAACGCCTCCGGGCGCCTGGGCCAGGACCTCCGCCCCGGTGTCGTCGAGCAGGACGGGGGCGCGATCCCCCCGCGAGAGGCGGAACCACACGCGGCCGTCGGGCCGGACACGGGCGCCGAGGATCTCGCCGCGCGGATGGTCGATCTCGGTGACCGAGCCTCGCTCCAGATCCACGCGGTAGAGACGATCCCGTCCGCGGAAGAGATGGGCGATGAGGATGGACGCGGCATCGGGCCACCAGTCGATCGCCACCGCCTCCCCCGGCAGGTCAAGCGGCAGGTCCGTCCGCTCGCCGGTCGTCGGGTCCCACACGCCAGGCCGCAGCAGGTCCTGGCGCTCGTGGCCGATCAGGATCCGCTGATCGCCGGGGACGGGTGACCACGCGAACGCGCGCACGCCCAGGTCTGGCCCGTCCGCGAGCTCGCCGACGGCGGCGCCGGTGCGCGGGTCGAGCACGAGCAGCTTGCGGTGGATGTTGTCGCCGTCCTGCGCCACCTCGAGGCACACCAGCGTCTCGTCCGCGGACAGCCCCACGTGGTCGAACCCCTCGAGGTGCAGCTCGGAGTCGGAGATCCCGATCAGGTCGGGGTGCCGATAGATCTCCTTGGCCGCGGCCCCGTCCTCGGACACGAAGACCGCGAAGCCGTCGCGGTCGGCGAGTACGGCGACGGCGAGCTCGCGTCCGAGCGAGAGTCCCTCGGGCCACCCGACCGGGGCGTCCCGGAACACCTCGACCGGATCGCCTCCCTCGAACGGCACGGCGAGCCAGCGCCCGGATTCGTCCCCGGTGGGGTCGGAGAACCACACGACGCGCGAGCCGTCGGCGGAGATCGTCGCCAGGCTCACGCCGACGGGTTCGTCGGTGCGTCGGACCGGGTCGGAGCCGGGCTCCCACGCGTACGCCTGGAACGACCCCTGCTCGTTCGACAGCAAGGCGAACCGATCGGGCGCGGCCGGGCCCCAGGCGGGGAGCGTTCGGCTGGGTGCGCGGAACCGTCGTTCCCACAGCGGCTGAGCGGGCATCGGCGCCGACCCTAGCAGGGTCCCGACGGCGGGTGGCGCCGCCGGACGGTCCTCTATGGAGGGAACAGCACGACCGGGACGCTCGCGAGCGCGCGTTCGCCGTCCCCGCCGATCCCGTAGACCTGGATCGTCCCCGGTTGGCTGCGTTCGATGAAGTAGAAGAGCTTCGCCGCGAACGTCCCGCGGCACCCGTCGCCGCAGCTCGCCCGCACGACGATCGCCGCGAGCTCGGTGCCGTTCTCACCGAGCACCCGGACGGTGAGGGCGGCGTCGACGACGTCGGCGGTGCCGGTGACCGAGACCGGCGAGCCGACCTCGCCGCCCACGAGCGGGGTCTCGATCGCGATCGACGGATCTTGGACCGCGGTCCTCACGGGACCGGACGAACGGGTGGGGATCGACGGCGACGACGTCAACGGTTCGGTGACCCGCTCCGCAGTGCACCCCGCCAGCAGGAAGCCGAGCACCAGCGCCCCGGCGACCCTCATCCGTTCGCCTCCCATAGCATGGGGGATCGAGGTGGTCATGCGGAGGAATGTAAAGGAGCCGGCATGCGGACACGGATCGCGGTCATCGTCGGGACCTTCCTGGCGGCGCAGCTCGTGCTGGCGTCCACGACGACGGCCGCCGGGGCGCGGATCCGGGCGCGCGAGGTGGTGGGCGGCCTGAACCAGCCCGTCGCGTTCACGTTCGGGCCGGGCAGGAAGATCTGGTACGTCGAGAAGGGGACGGGGCAGGTTCGGATCCACGATCTCGACACCGATGCCGACCGACTGTTCGTGACGGTCCCCGGAGTGAACGGCGACGGCGAGCGGGGGATGCTCGGCATCGCGCTGCACCCGAGCTACCCGGCCAAGCCGCTCGTGTACGTGTACGCCACGCGTTCGGCCGGGGGCCGGCTCAACAACCAGATCCTGCGCTACCGGGACCGCCACGGTTCGGGCGTCAACCGGACGGTGCTGTTCACGAGCGTCGCGGGCGGCAGCCCGTACCACAACGGCGGGCGGATCGCGTTCGGGCCCGACGGGATGCTCTACGCGATCGTCGGCGACGCGCACGACTCCTCGAACGCTCAGGACACAACCGACGAGGACCGCGGCAAGATCATCCGCATCGAGCCCGACGGCGGCGTCCCGAGCGACAACCCGTTCGGCGACCGCGTGTGGGTGTTCGGGATCCGGAACTCGTTCGGCTTCGCGTTCGATCCGCAGACCGACAACCTGTGGGAGACCGAGAACGGGCCGTCCTGCAACGACGAGATCAACCGGATCCGGGGCGGCGAGAACTACGGCTGGGGGCCGACCGAGACCTGCGTCGGCGCTTCCCCCGGCAACACGAACCAGGACGGACCGAACCCGATCATGCCCGAGCTCTTCTATGCGAACCCGATCGGCGTCACCGGCGTCGCGTTCTGCGACGGCTGTCACCTCGGCGCGCAGAGCGACGGCGCGGCGTTCTTCGGAGCGGTGAACAACGGCCAGGTGACCCGGATCGTGTTCGACGGTCAACGGACCGCGATCGCCGGCCACACGGTCGTCTACGATCACGGCGAGAGCACCCTCTCGTACGAGGTCGGGCCCGGGGGACAGATCTTCTTCAGCGACTTCGACGGGATCAACAAGCTGGTCCGCCGCTGATCGAACGCGGCTGGCCTTGCGCGGTGCGCGGAGGTACGCTCGGCACCAGGAAGGACCCGAGGAGCCCGCCAGTGGACATCGGTCGGCCGAAGCGGATCATCGAGGTCGATCCCGTGTCGCTCCCGCTGCCCGAGGTGGTCCCCGACCTCGAACCGGCGACGCCCGAACCCGCGCCCGTGGAGCCCGACCGCTCCCCGCCGGCCCCGTAGCCGATGCCCATCGGGCTCGAGACCCCGGTCGCGACCCTGGCCGAACCGATCCACGCCTGGCGGACGTGGACGCTCGTGGGTTCGCGGGACGGGTCGCAGGTGCGGCTCGCGCCGATCGCCGGCGACGGCAGGCCCTGGCCGCCGCGGCGCCCGGCCGAGGCCTCGTGCACCCGGAACAGATCGCACGTCCGGCCCGAGTTGGAGTGCACGTGCGGCCTGTACGCCGTCGAGGGCCCCCACGAACTGCGGAGGACCCGCGACCCGGCGGTGCTCGGGACCGTCGCGCTGTGGGGTCGGATCGTCGAACACGAGCACGGGTTCCGGGCGGCGCTCGCCTACCCGCAGCGGCTCCGGCTGCTCTGCTACCTCTGCTTCACGCTGTGGGGGCGGAACGGGCCCGGCGAGTGCGAGGTGGTCGTGCGGCAGCGCGGGGGGAGGATGGTACCGCTGTGCGGGCCGCACCTCGAGCTCAGCCGCCGGTACGGGTATCGCGTTCCGCGGATCCTGTCCGCTCGGGCGATCGAGTCAGAGCTCCTGGCGACCTACGCGGTCGATCCGCTGCGGGAGCTCGTCCGCGCGAACTAAAGTCGAGTCGGTCTCGGCCTGACGATACGAGGGAGGATCGACCCTACCCGGGCGTTCGCGAAGGAGTCTTGCGCTTGCCGGAGCTCGACGACGTCTGCCCGGCGGGCGCCTTCGAACTCCCCGATCCTCGCCTCGAGCTCTTGCCCGTCGGAGACGTTGCCGACGCCACGCGATCGGCGGAGGCTCGGCCCTCCGAAGGCTTGACGAGCTTCGCGGTCTCGGCGGCCCTCCGCTCGACGTCGGCGACCCTCTGCTCGGCCGCCACGGCACGCTGCTCGTTCGCGGCGGCTCGCCTCTCCGCCTCGGCCGCCGTTCCCGAGAGCTCGCGCACCTGCTTCTCCGCGTGGGTGGCACGGTCCGCCGCCTCATTCGCCCTCTGCCTCGCCTCCAGGGCACGGCGTTCGGCCTCCCCGAACCTCTTCTCGGCCCCGGATCCCCGCGTGTCCACCGCGGCCGCGAGCTTCCGGGCGTCTTCCGCCCTCTGTTCGGCCTCCTTGAGCTGAGCCTCCATCTCGAGCGCCCGCTCGGCGGCGGCGGTTGCCCGCTTCGCCGCCTCCTGGGTCTTCTCCTCGGCGAAGGCGGCCTTGCGTTCGGCCGCGGCCACCCTGCTCTCCGCTTCGGCGATCAGCTGGTTGACCCGCTTCGCGTCGGCCCGCGAGTCGGAACCGTCGCGCGCGAGCGCGACGTCCGTGTCACGTTCCGACAGGTCCGCCCGAAGGCGCTGGATGGTTGCCGCGAGCTCCTCGCGCTCGGCCTCCGAGGCGCGGAGCTTGAGGTCGAACTCCTCGAGCGCCGCGCTGGTCGGTGCGGCCGCGAGGGCCGCCTCCAGCTCGAGCAGACGCCCCTCGGTCTCGCGCGCCGCGCGTTCGGCGCGGTCGGCCCGAGCCAGGACGTCCAGATCCTCGGTGCGGCGACCGTGCCCCTGCCGGCGTTCGGGTGGTCCGTCCTCCAGGTTGGCCCGCCGCTGCCATCGGACGAACATCACGCCGACGCCGATGAGGAGCAGGAACACGACGAGCTGCAG